>NZ_CP149926.1:300000-532500 GCF_037949285.1 Thioclava sp. GXIMD4216 | reverse complement strand
CGGCACGGGGGCCGATGGCAGCGCCGGTTTGCGCGCCATCAAGGAATTCGGCGGGCTGTGCGTTGCGCAGGACCCCGAAACCGCGCGCTATGATGGCATGCCGATGTCGGCCAAGGCGACGGGGCTTGTCGATTTCATCCGCGCGCCGGGCCGGATCATCGAGACCATAAGCCAGTTCTATTCCCACAGTTCGCTGCAACTGGACGATGTCCAGCTGGGCCAGTCCATCGAAGCGATGGTGCCCGATATCTGTGCTGTCGTCCGCAAAACATCGGGGCATGATTTCGCGCTCTACAAGATCTCGACACTGACCCGCCGGATCGAGCGCCGCATCCGTGTTCTGGGGCTGAGCGATGCGCTTGACTACCTGCGCCGCCTGCGGGTGGACGCGAACGAATGCGACAAGCTGTTCCGCGAGCTGCTGATCAACGTCACCCGCTTCTTCCGCGACCCCGAGCAGTTCGAAGCCCTGCGCCAGCGGGTGATCGAGCCTCTGGTTCAGGAAAGCACACGCGACGAGATCCGCGTCTGGATCCCCGGCTGTTCCAGCGGCGAAGAGGCCTATTCGATGGCCATGCTGTTCCATGATGCGCAGCAGCGTGTCGGCCATCATCAGCAATTACAGATCTTTGCCACCGATATCGACGAACAGATGCTGCGTATCGCGCGTCAGGGCACCTATCCGCAAGCCGCGCTGGCCGACATCCCCGAACCGTTCCGCGACCTTTATACCGTCGGGCGTGACGGGAAATTCCAGATTGTCTCGCATCTGCGCGACCGTGTGCGGTTTTCCCTGCATAGCGTTGTGCGCGATCCGCCATTCTCGAATATCGACCTGCTCTCCTGCCGCAATCTGCTGATCTATTTCGGCGACAAGTTGCAGGCCGAGGTGATGCCGATCTTCCATTTCGCGCTGCGTCCGGGGGGCACATTGTTTCTGGGTCCGTCAGAAACGGTGGGCCAGTATGACAAGCATTTCATCCCCACGGCGGCCTCCGCGCGGATTTTCACCCGCGACGACAGCCGCTCGTCCTATCCGCTGCTGATCAAGGGACAGGCCGATCAACAGCAGACCAGCCGGATCCAGCTGGGCGAGAAGGATGACAGCCCCAATATGCCGCGCACCAGCACCACAGAGGCCGAAGCGCGGCTGCTGAACGCCTATGCCAACCCTGCAATGGTGGTGGACCGTTCGGGCAAGATCCTGAAGACCAGCGGCAAGCTGAGCAAATATCTCGATATCGATCTGCTTGATACCCATGTGCGCCATGCGCAGTCGGTGGCCCGCCCCGGCCTGAAGGAAGCCATTTCGGCCGCGATCCGCCATGTGGCCGAGACCGGGCGCAAATCGGTCAATCGCGACCTGTCCGCGCATTCCGAATTCGGCGTCCAGAAACTGGAGCTGCTGGCCGAACCCCTGCCGGACCGGTCGATCCTGCTGGTGTTCCGCGATGCGGCGCGGTTCACACCGATCGAGGATCACGATTTCGACGAGGTCGAACCTTCGGACAGCCATGTGCAAAGTCTTGAGGAAGAGCTTCGCGCAACCCGCGCCCGCCTGCACACCACCGTCGAGGAGCTCGAGACCGCCAATGAAGAGCTGAAAAGCTCGAATGAAGAAATGATGTCGATGAACGAGGAGCTGCAATCGACAAACGAGGAGCTCTCGACCGTCAATGACGAGTTGAAGAACAAGATCGAAGAGCTGTCCGTGGCCAATGCCGATTTGCAGAACTTCTTCGCCTCCACCGCCCTGCCCCTGATCGTGGTGGACCAGCGCCTGCATATCCGCAATTACACGGAATCGATCCTGACGCTCTATCCGTTCCGCCACGGCGATCGCGGACGTCCGCTGACCGATGTGACAAGCTATCTCAACGAAAACACCGAGATTTTCGAGGCGACACGGCAGGTGATTGCCCGTCAGCAGGTCCAGCAACTGACCATCACCCAGCGCGAAAGCGACAAGACATGGTCTTTGGTGATCAACCCCTACCGTATCCGCAGCGGCGAGATTGACGGCGCAACGCTGGTTTTCACCGATATCTCGCAGGCCCTGACGCTGGAACAGGAACTGGCCCGCGAGGGCGAGCGGCTGAAGCTGGCCCTTGAGGTCGCGGGGCTGGGTGTCTGGGAATATGACCGCCGCGCCAATACGCTGGATATGGACGCGCGTTGCCGGTCACTGTTCCGGCTTGACGAAAACGACGATCTGTCGAAGCCCCGCACCCTGCTGCGCCATGTTCTGCGCGACGACCGCGAGATCCTGCGCGACGGCCTGCGGCAGATGGCTGGCCCCGAAGGCAATATGGATATCGCGATCCGTCTGGACACCAAGGACCTCTCGCCACCCACGCTGAAAATCGTCGGGCGCCGCCTGTCGCATGACGCTCTGGGCCGCCGTGTCGGGGTGATCTTCGATGTGACCGATGCGCAAGAGGCGATGCAGATCCGCGAGACCATGCTGCGGGAAATGAACCACCGCGTAAAAAACATGTTCTCCATCATTTCGGGAATGACGCGCATCGCGGGGCGCAAGGCAGGCTCGGTCAAGGAATTAACCACCGAGCTTGAACAGCGCATCGCCGCCCTTGCACGGTCGCATTCGCTGACCCAGTCGGGAGATACCGGTCGCGGCCTGATGCTGCGCGAAGTGGTGAAAGTGGCGCTGGAGCCTTACGAGAAACAGGCCGAAATCCGGATTGACGGTCCGGAAGTCTATGTCCAGACGAAAGAAATCAACGCCCTGTCCCTGCTTTTCCACGAATTAGCAACCAATGCCGCGAAATATGGGGTTCTGGGACCAACGGAAGGCACACTTCAGGTAAGCTGGACGGTTGCGCCCAAAAACAAATTGATCCTTGAATGGAACGAACTCTATTCCAACCGCGTTATCCCTGGTGAATCGACGATTGGAAGCGGGTTCGGATCGACCCTGATCAAACTTTCCGCCGCGCAACTCCACGGCGATATCGAGGTCGAAACGAGCGAAGAGAAACGAACCACTAGGCTAAGCTATGGGCTGTCAGACTAACGAGCATGTACAAAAAACTGTCCTGATCTGCGAAGACGAGCCCATTGTCGCAATGGATCTCGAGATGATGGTCGGGGATATGGGCTATCGGGTGATAGGCCCCTGCGCCTCCCGCTCGGAGGCACGGACAATGATCATCAAGGAGCGCCCAGATGTAGCGATCCTTGACGTACAGTTGCGCGATGGCGAGGTGTTCCCTCTGGCCAAGCGCCTACAGGAATGCGGCACCAGTCTGGTCTTTCAATCCGGTCACAGCCGCGCCGAAGAAATCGAGACGCGCTTCCCCGGTGCCATTTTCTGTGAAAAACCTGTCTGGGGGCATCAGCTGGAAGAGGCGCTACGCCATTTTCTGGACGGCGAACAAGAGCCCGACCTCGCCGAGTAAGCCGGCCGCATAGCCGCCCGACCGGATGCTCTTCATGAAACAAAGACCCCTTGCGGGTCTTTTTCATTTCGAGCGGGTCTTTTTCATTTGCAATGCCCCGTGCGGGCGCACTGTCGGGCCGCTGTGCCATACGGGATAGCTTCTGGAACACTGCAAACGGGCAAGGGGCGCAGTCCGGCGCCCCTTCCTGTGTCAGGTGTCGTGTCAGTCGAATTCGGACAGTCGGGGGCGCTTGCCGATTGTCACATGGTCGATATCCTCCGCCGCAAAGCCGCGGATCAGCGACGGGATCATCATGGAGACCAGAATGAAGATCGGCAGACCGACCACGGTGATAACCTGCTGCAGCGCGGTCAGACCGGCATCACCGGCCAGAACGATCAGCATAACGGCCACCAGCCCCTGCGCGACCCCCCAGAACACACGCTGCGGCACAGGCCCCGGCTCGGGGGTGCCGGTGCACAGCATGTCCACCACCAAAGAGGCCGAATCCGCCGAGGTGGCAAAAAAGATCGCCACGATCACCACGCCGAAGCCCTGTAAAAAACCGGCCCACGGGAAGTGCTCGAAAAAGGCGAACATCGCCAAGGGCACGCTTTGGGCGACAGCCGCACTGATCTGACCGGCCTGATCCCCCATTGCCGCACGGGCGGCAGGGCCGATACCGTCGAAATCCATCGCCTGCCAGCCAAAGATCGCAAACCAGATCAGGGTGAAAAGCGAAGGAGCGGCCAGCACACCGAAAACGAATTCGCGGATCGTGCGCCCACGCGAGATCCGCGCGACGAACAGTCCGATGAAGGGCGACCAGGTCACTGTCCATGCCCAATAGAAGACAGTCCAGCTTCCCTGCCAGCCCCAGCTCGGAGTTGCGGGATTTTCATCGGCCAGCATGTCGTTCCAGAAGGCCAGACGCGGCAGATTTTCGAAATACAGCCCGAAGGTTTCCACCACGCCCCGCAGCAGGAACAGCGTCGAGCCGGTCACCAGCACAAACACCATCAGCGCCACGGCCATACCGATATTGAGGTTCGAGAGGAACTTCACCCCCTTATCGAGCCCTGCGGTGATCGAGCCAACGGCGACCCCTGTCAGGACGGTCAGAATGATGACCTTGAGCACCGTGTCATCGCGCAGCCCGAACAGGGCCGACAGCCCCGCCGCGATCTGGCTTGACCCCAGCCCTAGCGAGACCGCCACGCCAAAGAGTGTCCCGAGGATCGCGGCAATATCGATCGCCTTCCCCCAAGGGCCGTAAATCCGCTCTTTCAGAAGGGGATAGAACACCGAACTGACACGGATCGGCAGGTCGTAGCGATTGATGAAATAGGCGAAGGCCAGACCGGGAAGTGTGAAAATCGTCCAAGTGTGCAGGCCCAGATGGTAGATCGCAATCGACATCGCGTCCTGCGCTGCCTGCGTGCTATAGGGTTCGACCCCCGGCAACGGTGGCTTCGAGAAATGGCTGATCGGTTCGGCCACGCCCCAGAACATCAGCACGGTGCCGATTCCACCGGCAAACAGCATCGTGAACCAGCTCAGATTGGAATATTCGGGACGGGAATCGCGCGGCCCCAGCCGGATATGACCATGACGCGACATCGCCGCCCAGATCAGAAATCCCAGCCAGACATTGACGCCGAGGATGAAAAACCAGCCCAGATTGACGGTGATCCATTCGCGTCCGGCAGCGAAGGCATCGCCAATCGGACCCGGCGCGATCACCAGCAGGATGACAAAGGCAACCATGAAGAGTGCCGAGATGAAGAAGATATAAGGATCGGTTCGCAAACCGAGTTTGCGCACAAGTGAATGCACGTCGTTCTCCCTGTTTCGGGCTCGGGGGACGTGCCACCCAAGCATTGCGTTTCTTGAACGTCGTCGTTCGTGATCGGAAGAAATCCCGATCAGGGCGGGTCATTACCTAGAGCAATTTTCGCAAAAACCCAACCAAGGACCGGTTTCAGGCCCGATTCACGTGAAAAAGGCCGCACCTGTAGAGATGCGGCCTTTTTGCATTATGCGTATTTCGTTCCGATCAGACCGGCGGTTTGCCGCGGATCGCGCGGGCCACCATAGCCACCACGAACAGGATCAGGAAGATCACGAACAGGATCTGCGCGATCCCTGCGGATGCACCGGCAATGCCCCCGAAACCAAGAGCGGCGGCGATCAGTGCGATAATAAGAAATGTAAGAGCCCAGCCAAGCATAGGAACCTCCATCGGTTGTTTCTGGCAATCATCTTGCGTTCTGGCAGGTCAACGTTGCATTTTGCTCGGAGGTTCCGCGAAAAGATTGCAAAATCCAACGGGAACCCGAACGCCCCGAGCGGCGTTTGCGCGCGCCCGTTCCAGTTCCCGGATTTCGGCCCGTTTCCCGCTTTTCCCGACTTTTCCCAACCGCGCGAGGCCCGACAAAAAGACGCAGCCCCCGTCGCGCCTTGGGAACCTTCCCCGAGATCGGGCGTTTAGCTGCCAGATGCGGGTCAGCCGACTTCGCCTCGCCCCCAAGACGACCAAAGAGTAAGTTATGAACGAACATCACCCCGAACATACGACCAGCCCCGACACCGGCCTGACCGATACGGCGCTGCGTGCCTTTGAAAAGGGCCGTCAACTCGGGCGGGATGAGATGGCCTTTGCCCGTGCCGAGATCGCGCAGGCGGGGGCCAATCTGCGTGTTGCGGCAGTATGTCTGGGTATCGCCCTTGCAACGGCTATCGCCCTGCTTGCGGCCCTTTCGCAAACGCTGGTCTATGCGCTTCAGGCTGCGGGGCTTGCCCCCGTCTGGGCGGCCCTGATCACCACCGTTCTATTGATGCTTCTTGGGGGACTTCTGGCGCTGCGGGCCTTTGTGCTGCTGCGCCGTGCTGCGGCGACCCCGCAAACAATCATCACCAAAATCTCTGCCGATCTGCAGAATCTCAAGGAGAGCCTGAAATGAGCGAGAAAGCCACCATCAAGGAAATCGAAAACCGCCTGAACAAAGACAAGGCCGATCTGGCCGGTACGCTGGCCGATCTGACGGGCCGCGTTGCACCGGGTCTTCTGGCCGAGCATGTGTCTGACTTCATTCGTGAAAACGCGACCCCCTATGCCAAACGCGCCGAAGCGACCATCCGCGAGAATCCGGTGGCCTTTGCCTTGGCAGGCGCAGGTCTGGCATGGTTCCTTCTAGGCCGCAAAAACGGTGCGGAAACTGCGGAAACCGGCTCTGTTGCAGCGGCAGCCGAAAGCGCGGCCAATGACTGGTCGGAAGAGATCGACCGCCTGCGGGCCAGCGCCACGCTGCGTCTGCGCGAACTGGAAAGCGAAGCCGAGGACAATGCCCAATCGGGCCGCGATTTCGTAAAGGAACGCGCCGATATGATCTCGAAATTCTCGGGCGATGTGCGCACGAAACTGTCCAAGGATCTCGAAGACCTGTCTGCGGAGGCCCGCAAACATGTGATTGAAGCCCGCGAGCGCGCTTATGCCGCCAAGCTCAAGGCGCAGGAATACGGCACCCGCGCAGCAACCGAGACGCGCCAGTTCGTGGCCGACCATCCGGTGGTCATCGCGGTGCTGGGCCTTGCCGTGGGCGCTGCCGTTCTTGCCGCAATGCCCAAGGACAAGCTGCGCAATACGGCAGCAGGCCCCTATATCGACCGCGCCAAGGAAGAGGCGATGTCGTTCTATCGCGAAGAGAAAAAACGCGCCGAAGAGCTTGCGGCCCGCGTGAAGAAAGAAGCGCTTGATGCCGCGCGCGACGTTGCGCGCAGCGCCGAGAAGGAAGGGTCGGACCTTGGAGACCGTCTTGCGGAAGAATTCTCCAAAGAGGCCAGCGCTTCGGTGAAAAACCTGCGCAGCCATCTTCAGGCCAATGGTGTGGCGCATTAAGCGACAGAGAAATGCATGCAGGAAAGCCGGAGGAAACTCCGGCTTTTTTGATTTTCTGAAATCCGAATAACCTGTTGTGAAATTTATGCCTTCCGCAGGAACAAAGGCGAAAATTCAGACGTTGGGCGCGAAACAGAGGATATCTTTCATGAGTCGCCTAGAGACCCTGTCACGTATTGCCGTCATCTTTTTAGGGGCGGTCGGCGTTGTCTTCGCGCTCGTACAGGTGGAAAGCATCTTTGCCCCGATGATCCTTGCACTGGTCGCGGGCATCGTTCTTTCACCCGTTTCCGACACATGGGAGAAAATGGGGTTCTCGCCCGTCTGGGGGGCGCTGACTTCGCTAATCTTCTCATTGCTGATCGTGGCGATGATTGTCCTGATTTTCCAGCCTCTGGTCTATCAGATCGTGGATCAGGCCCCGAAGGTCTGGCAGGATATGCGCTCGACCATCGACAGCTATAAAAGCGCCATCTCCAATCTCAACTCCATGAGCGACCGCATTCAGGAAGCGGTCAGCGATTCTGCGGCCAAGACCGGAGAAGATGGTGGCGGGGTGCAAATGCCGACGCTCTCGGATGCGCTGATGCTGGCCCCTTCGATGTTCGCGCAGTTTCTGGTGTTTATCGGCACGCTCTTCTTTTTTCTGCTGACCCGCAGCGAAGTCTACGCTTGGGTCGCGCGCCATCTGTCGGAACCGGCGGACCGCGCAACAACGGCCAAACGTCTGCGCGCGGCAGAACGCAAGGTGTCGCGTTACTTCCTGACCATTACCCTGATCAATGCGGGGCTGGGGCTGGCAACAGGGCTTGTTCTGACTGCGCTTGGCATGCCCGGTGCGATGCTCTGGGGGCTTGTCGCGTTTCTTATCAACTTCGTGCTCTATATCGGTCCGGCCTGTCTGATCGTGGCTTTGGTCTTTGCAGGCGTCGCGGCCTTCGACGGCTTCTATTCACTTCTGCCCGCAATCCTTTACGCCAGCCTGAACGCGATGGAGGGCCAGTTTGTGACGCCTGCACTCGTTGGCAAACATATGCGCCTGAATCCGCTGCTGGTCTTTCTCTCGCTGATCTTCGGGATCTGGCTCTGGGGACCGGTAGGCGGGATTGTGGCGATTCCGCTTCTGCTATGGGGGCTGGTGCTGGCCGATGGCCTGCCTGAAAGTCAGGCGGAACGGCTTATGGCCACCAAGATCACCGAATAACACCGTGCAAGGCCCCTTGGTTTGGGGCGGCTTCCGCGCTAAACCCTGATCTCCGGTCGCAGCCCACCCGGATGCATCAAAACAGGGAAGCTTTCATGAAAACCATCGTCATCTGTTCCGGCGGCCTCGATTCCGTCACTCTGGCCGATAAGATCGCCGCCGAACACAGCCTTGTCGGGTTGGTGTCCTTTGACTACGGCCAGCGTCACCGCAAGGAACTGGATTTCGCCGCCCGCGCGGCCCAGCGTCTTGGCGTCAAACATGACATCATCGATATGCGCGGCATTGGCGCTGCGCTGACCGGATCGGCGCTGACCGATGATGTGGATGTGCCCGATGGCCATTATGCCGAAGAGACGATGCGCATCACCGTCGTCCCGAACCGTAACGCGATCATGCTGACCATCGCTTTCGGGATTGCGGCGGCCCGTGGCGCCGATGCGGTGGCCACGGCGGTGCATGGCGGCGACCATTTCATCTATCCCGACTGCCGCCCCGCCTTTACCGAGGCCTTCGAGGCGATGCAGAAACAGGCGCTCGATGGTTATGCCGATGTGTCGCTGTATACGCCCTTTGTTCGCGTGCCGAAATCGGCGATTGTCGAGGAAGGCGCACGGCTGGGCACGGATTTCGCCCAGACCTGGTCCTGCTATAAGGGCGGGGAAAACCACTGCGGGCGCTGCGGCACCTGCGTCGAGCGGCGCGAGGCCTTCGATCTGGCGGGCGTTACGGATCCTACCGTCTATGACGATCCGGATTTCTGGAAAGCCGCCGTAGAAAAAGCGCGCTGATTACTTCGCCTTCGGGCGGAAGGCTTTGATCTTGGCGGGGTCTGTCTCGATATAGCCCGCCCCGATCAGATCAAGGCAATAGGGCACAGCGGCGAAAACGCGGTTGAGGCAGGTCGCAATGGCCGAGGGCTTGCCCGGCAGCGTGATGATCAGCGATTTCCCTGCAATGCCCGCAGTCTGGCGCGACAGAATGGCCGTGGGCACCTCTTCCAGCGAGGCGCGGCGCATTTCCTCGCCAAAACCCAGCAGTTCCTTTTCCATCACATCCGCCACGCCCTCGGGCGTCTGGTCGCGGGGCGCAGGGCCGGTGCCGCCGGTGACAAGGATCAGATCGGCCTCAAGGCCCACCAGTTTGCGCAGCTTTTCGGCCACGCTCTCGCGCCCGTCGGGGATGATATGGCGCGAGATGCTTAGCGGCGAGGTCACCACGCCGCCAAGCCAGTCTTCGCAGCCCGGACCGCCCTTGTCTTCATATTCCCCCGCAAAGGCGCGGTCGGATACGGTGACAATGGCGGCATGGGGCTGCGATTTGCTCATTTTGCCACGCGTGCGTTGCGGGTCGCGATCAGCTTCAGACGCAGGGCGTTCAGGTTGATGAAGCCCGCCGCGTCCTTCTGGTCATAGGCACCTGCATCTTCCTCGAAGGTCACGTGCTTCTCGGAATAGAGCGAATAGTCCGACCAGCGCGCCACGGTGCGGGCCGCGCCCTTGAACAGCATCAGTTTCACGGTGCCGGTGACATATTCCTGCGTCTTGTCGATCAGCGCCTGCAGCGCCTCACGCTCGGGCGAGAACCAGAAGCCGTTATAGATCAGCTCGGCATAGCGCGGCATGATCGAATCCTTCAGGTGACCCGCACCGGAATCCAGCGTGATCTGCTCGATGCCGCGGTGTGCTTCCAGAAGAATGGTGCCGCCGGGGGTCTCGTAGACGCCGCGCGATTTCATACCGACAAAGCGGTTTTCCACGAAGTCCAGACGGCCGATGCCATGCTTTTTGCCCAGCTCGTTGAGCTTGGTCAGGATCGTGGCCGGGCTCATCGCCTCGCCATTGATCGAGACAGCATCGCCCTTCTCGAACCCGATCTCGATATATTCCGGCTCGTTCGGCGCGTCGAGAACCGGATCATCGGTGCGCTGATAGACGTAATCGGGCGCCATATCGCCCGGATTTTCCAGAACCTTGCCCTCGGAAGAGGTGTGCAGCAGGTTCGCATCCACCGAGAAGGGGGCCTCGCCACGCTTGTCTTTGGCAATCGGGATCTGGTTCTTCTCGGCGAAGTCCAGAAGTGCGGTCCGCGAATGCAGGTCCCATTCACGCCAAGGCGCGATCACCTTGATCGAGGGATCAAGCGCATAGGCGGCCAGCTCGAAACGGACCTGATCGTTGCCCTTGCCGGTCGCGCCATGCGCCACGGCATCGGCACCGGTCGCCTTGGCGATTTCCACCAGACGCTTGGAGATCAGCGGACGCGCGATCGAGGTGCCCAGCAGGTAGAGACCTTCGTAAACGGCATTGGCGCGGAACATCGGGAAGACGAAATCACGCACGAATTCTTCGCGCACGTCTTCGATGAAGATGTTTTCCGGCTTGATGCCCAGCATCTCGGCCTTCTTGCGTGCGGGGTCCAGCTCTTCGCCCTGCCCCAGATCGGCGGTGAAGGTAACGACCTCACAGCCATATTCGGTTTGCAGCCATTTGAGGATGATCGAGGTATCGAGGCCGCCGGAATAGGCGAGCACGACTTTCTTGGGCGCGGACATTGACATCTCCCGAGGAACAGATTTTGACGTGGGGATAGAGCGTTTTTTTCTGTGCTACAAGGGGCCGATGGCTTTTAGCGCGTTTCATTCTGTGATCCGGATCCGGCCTGCCCAATATCCAATCGACTAAAGCGCCCCTGAAATTTTATCTGCCAAGAAGCTCGTTCATGTATATATCGATCCTGAAATTGTCGCTGCACTTCCTTGCAAACCTCTATCGCAACTACAGATCCATCCTCAAATGGCCGGCTATTCTTTGTCTGATAGCCGTGATCAGTGAGACGATCTTCTACCTCCCGCACGGCTCTGCACCAGCCAGCCTGACCGCCCAGTATATGGCGGGCTTTTATACGATTGTCCTTTTGCTTCTGGCCTATACCCATGTTTCGCTTGCACTGCCAAAACTGGCTCTGGAAGGGGTGGTCATGTCACAACCACGCCGAAAGGATGTGCTGGCACAATGTGGGAGGGTCATCACCCTTACCCTGACCTCTGCTGCTTTCGTAGCTGTCACTGTACTCCTCGGCATGGGCACGATTCGAACGCCAATTGGCTTTCCACTGACCTTTTGCCTCATTCTGGCTGTAAGTGGCGTGATCTTCGCCCTTTTCATTCCACTAGCTGGCAGAGCAATCGGCAAAACCGATCACTCCCTCTTGGCGGGCATACAGATCATGAAGCGCACACCCTTTCTGATGATCGGCCTTGCTCTAACCCTTGCACTTGCCAATAATTTTCTGGCTATCCCGATGAGTCTATTGGCGCTCCTGACAGTGGCGCTTCCGGATGAGATTGCATTGGTTCTCCATATTTTGCTTTACAACCTTACCATCGGTTGCTCGACCATTCTCTTCCTTGCAGTGACGACGGCCGCCTATCAACAGCTCTGCCTGCGCAATCGCGTTATTTGACTTGCGCCTTTTTCAACCATGCGTATTCCATGAGCCATGACAGATTTTGCCCTGAACGCCCAAGCCTCCGCCCGCGCGCTGCGCGACCTTTTCGAGCCGACGCCCCTGCTGCGGAACGACTTCCTGTCCGAGCGTTACGGGGCGGATATCTGGCTCAAGCGCGAAGATCTGACACCCGTGCGCAGCTACAAGCTGCGCGGAGCCTTCACCGCGATGCGCAAACTGCGCTTGGCCGACCCGAGCGCGGATCATTTCGTTTGCGCCAGCGCTGGCAACCATGCGCAGGGTCTGGCCTATGCCTGCCGTCATTTCGGGGTCAGGGGCACGATTTTCATGCCGGTGACAACGCCGCAGCAAAAAATCGACAAAACCCGCAGCTTTGGCGGCGATAACGTCGAGATCGTGCTGACGGGGGATTATTTCGACGACACTCTGGCGGCCAGCCAAGCTTTCTGTGCAGAGGCAGGCGCGCATTTCTTGGCGCCTTTCGACAATAGCGATGTGATCGAAGGTCAGGCGACCGTGGCCGTGGAACTGCTGGACCAGCTTGGGCGCGCGCCGGATTTCGTCACCATTCCGGTGGGCGGCGGCGGGCTGTCAGCCGGTGTCACGCGCTATCTCGGGGCCGCCAGCCCCAAAACGCAATTCCGCTATGTCGAACCTATGGGCGGGCGGAGCCTCCATGCCGCCTTGGAAGCCGGTGAACTGGTCACCCTACCCCATGTCG
Source organism: Thioclava sp. GXIMD4216 (assembly GCF_037949285.1). Classification (NCBI taxonomy): domain Bacteria; kingdom Pseudomonadati; phylum Pseudomonadota; class Alphaproteobacteria; order Rhodobacterales; family Paracoccaceae; genus Thioclava; species Thioclava sp. GXIMD4216. Next base: position 519,805 of record NZ_CP149926.1, on the reverse strand, counting down.
ACAGTTTCGTAGACGGCGCGGCTGTGGCGCGGATTGGCCAGACCCCTTTCGAAGCCCTGCGCGACGTCCCCGCAGATCATGTGTTCGGCGCGCCTGAAAACCGGATCTGCCGAACCATGCTGGAGCTTCTCAATGTCGAAGGCATCGTGTTGGAACCTGCGGGGGCGATGTCGATCGACATGCTACAGGACATGCGCGACGAAATTGCCGGCAAGACTGTGGTCTGTATCGTTTCCGGAGGGAATTTCGACTTTGAACGTCTGCCCGATGTCAAGGAACGGGCGCAGCGCTATTCGGGACTGAAGAAATATTTCATTCTGCGTATGCCGCAACGTCCGGGCGCGCTCAAAGATTTTCTGCAGATGCTTGGTCCGCAGGACGATATCGCCCGCTTCGAATATCTGAAGAAATCGGCCCGCAATTTCGGTTCGGTGCTGATTGGCATCGAAACGCGCGATCCGACGAGCTTCGGCAAATTGACCCAGCAGCTTGATCAGGCCGGCTTTACATATCGCGACATTACAGAAGATGCCATTTTGGCCGAGTTTCTGATCTGACGCGAACGCCCCCCACCGATCCGCTGATTGGTGGGGGGCTGACGATATCAGGCCGCGCTGAGGAACTCGCCCACGCGGGCCATGAAATCCTTTTTGGACGCCGCATAGATATCGAGAATCGCGGAGACATCCACTTCGGACGACCGGCCTGCCGCAGAAAGCCGTTCGCCCTCTTGGCACATCACGCCAAAAGCACGGAAGCCGAGATTCCACGCAGAGCCTTTGAGGAAGTGCAAATCTTCTTCCAGCTTTTCGGGACGGGTCCCCAAACGCATGACCACACCCTCGACTTCGTCCATAAAGAGCTCGACGACTTCACCGAAGCCATCTGCCCCAATTTCGGATTGCAACTCGGCAACCCGATCCCAATCGATCATCTGAACCTCCACCAAAGGGCAACACCACCAGCGACAAGGCTAGGCAAGAAAACTTGCCAAAAACTTAAGCGCGGAAACTTACTGGGATTTACGCCAAATTAAGAGTGGCTGCGCCAAAGATGGCCATCAGTAGTGTCACGAGGAGCGGAATCGGCTTGCAGGATCCTCTGTATAAGCTTTCGCCGGCCACCCAAACGCCGGACGAGAATGCGCGCCGCAGCGTGCTTGTTGTCGATGACAGCAAAATGCAGCGTCGTATTCTATCGGCGCAGCTTTCACGGTCCGGCTATGATGTCACCGAAGCCGCCTCTGCCGAAGAGGCGCTTGAGATTTGCCAGCAGTTCGAGCCGGATATCGTCATCTCCGACTGGATGATGACCGGCATGTCCGGTGTGGAATTCTGCCGTAAATTCCGTGAAATGCCACGGGCAGGTTATGGCTATTTCATTCTGCTGACATCCAAATCGGAAAAAGCCGAAGTGGCACTGGGCCTGCAAAGCGGGGCCGATGATTTTCTGGCCAAGCCGGTCAACGGGAACGAGTTGCGCGCGCGCCTGCAGGCCGGTGACCGGATCTTGCGTATGGAGCGCGAACTGACGCGAAAGAACCAGCTTCTGAGTTCGACGCTGGATGAGCTGAAAACCGTACATGAAGGTATTCGGCGCGATCTGTCCGAGGCACGGCAGCTCCAGCAAAGCCTTGTCAAAGAAAGATACCGGAGCTTCGGCAGCTCGGAGGTAACGCTCATGCTCCGGCCCTGCGGTCAGGTGGGCGGTGATCTTGTGGGCTTTTTCCCGATCAATGCGCGGCGTGTCGGGCTTTATGGCATCGATGTCTCCGGCCACGGTATTACATCGGCCCTGATGACCGCGCGGCTTGCGGGGTATCTTTCGGGCTCTTCGCCCGATCAGAACATCGCCTTGGTCCTCTCGGATTTCGGGATCTACGAAGGCATGGACCCGGGCGAGCTGGCGACCTATCTCAACAAACTCGTTCTGGATGAAATGCAGACCGAGAGCTATTTCACGATGGTCTATGCCGATGTGGATCTGGTCTCGGGCGAGGTTCTGATGGTGCAGGGCGGGCATCCACATCCCGTCAAGCAACGCATTGATGGCACGATAGAGCTTCTGGGACAGGGCGGCCTGCCTGTGGGGCTGATCGAGGAAGCCCAATATGAGACGTTCTCGACCGTGCTCGAACCCGGCGAAAGGTTGATTCTGATGTCGGATGGCATCACGGAAGCAACCGCGCATGACGGCCAGTTGCTTATGGAGAACGGGCTCGACAGCATGCTGAAGACGCTCTCCAATCTCAACGGCAACGGCTTCCTTGATGCGCTTTACTGGGAGGTCGAGAATTACGCCGATGGCAATCTGACAGATGATGTCTCTGCCGTTTTCTTCGAATTCAACGGCGCGAAGCGGAACGCGGACTGACCCTTCGCGCGGAGGCTTACGGTTCGCGCAGGGCCTCGCGGGATTTGTAGAGCGGCTTGAGCAGATACTGCAGAATGGTCTTCTCGCCGGTATGCAACTCCACCGTCGCCTGCATGCCGGGACGGATTTCCAGATTGCGCTGGCGCTCTGTCAGATCAGACAGGTCCACACTCAACGTAACCTCGTAATGTGGCTGCGCATTTGGGTCTTTCTCGTCTTTGAACGTATCGGCAGAGACCACAACCACCTTACCGGTCAGGCTGCCATAGATCGTGTAATCATAGGCCGAAAGCTTGATCGTGGCATCCTGCCCCGCACGAACATTCGCAATATCTTTCGGTGCGATCTGGGCGTCGATATACAACTCTTCGCCTTCGGGAATGATCTGCATGATCTGCTGGCCCGGCTGGACGACACCGCCGATCGTGGTAACCGATAACTGATTGATGATCCCGCGCATCGGGGCCACCAAAGTGGTGCGGCCCAGTTGATCTTCCGAAAGTTTGAGTTGCTGACGCAGGGTGCCCAGCTTGTTCAGCGTATCCGAATAATCAGAGGCCCGATCCAGCTCGGTTTTGGTAATGATTTCATTGAGCTGGTTCTGTGCATCCTCGAAGGCCTTGCGCGATTTGGTTACCTCGATCAGTGGCGCAACCTGCTTTTCATACATGCGTTCAACAAGGTCACGCTCTGCCTTTGCCTGTGCAACCACGGCTTTCGCCCCCGATACACGGGCGTGATAATCTTCCAGCCGCGCCTCAAGCAGCCCCGATTCCGAGGCGATGATATCGGGCACAAGGCGGATCTGCTCTCTGGTCGGGTTGAAAATCAGCGTATCTTTCATCTCGGCTTCAAGCCGCATCTGGCGGATTTCAAGCCCCGCGATCTGGTCCCGCAAATCATCGGTCTGGGTCTGGTATTGCGTGGCATACAGCTTCGCCAGCACCTGCCCCGCCTCGACATGATCCCCCTCGGCCACATCCAGCTCTGCCAGAATTCCACCCTCGAGGTTCTGGATGATCTGCGGGCGCGACGACGACACGATCTCCCCCGGACCGCGCACAATCTGGTCAACCCAAGCCATTGAAGCCCAAAGCAGAAAGATCGCAAGTGCGATCCCGACCAGCCAGACAGTCATGCTCATCCGTTTGGTGCGGGTAAGGATCACACTGGGGTCGATCGTGGCCATGTCAGGTTCCGGTTTTCGCTTTGGTGAGGTGGGCCAGAACCGCATCACGCGGGCCGTCCACTGCCAGTTTTCCATTCTGCAGGATCAGGGTGCGCGAGGTCAAAGACAGGATCGGCACGCGGTGCGTCGCGATGATCGCAGTGCGACCTTCCAGCCACGATTGCAAGCGGCTGACCAATGTGGCCTCCAGCGTCGTGTCCAAGGCCGAGGTCGGCTCGTCAAGAATGACCACCGACGGATCCTGCAACCAGAGCCGCGCCCAGCCAATGGATTGGCGCTGCCCGACAGACAGCCCCTCGCCACCATCGCGCAGGGTCAGGTCCAGCCCCTTCGGATGGCTACGCACAAACGGCCCAAGCCCTGCAAAATCCAGCGCCTCATAGAGGCGGGCATCATCGCGTTCCAGCTGGGTCAGGTTCAGGTTTTCCCGCAAGGACCCCGCAAACAACCGGACATCCTGACTGAGATAGCCCAAAGAGCGGCGCAGATCGCGCGGATGGAGCTGGCCGATATCGATCCCGTCCAGCAAAATCCGCCCCGCTTGCGGATCATAAAGCCCCGCCATCAGCTTCAGGAGCGTCGACTTGCCGGACCCGTTAGTGCCCAGCACGGCAACCTTCTGCCCTGGAGGGATCTTCAGGTTGGGAATATCCAGCGTCAGGGAGCTGTCCTGATCATATTGGAAATTCACATGGCGCATCTCGTATTCGCCCCGCACCTGCTCGGTGCGCAGATAGGAACGGTCATCGGCCTGAGCCTGATCGGATTCGATGATCGCATCCAGCCCGTCCAGCGCATGTTTGACATTCGACCAGCGTGACAGCGTGCCTGCAAGCTGGGTCAGGGGCGACAGTGTGCGCGAGGTCAGGATCCCGATGGCAATGATCGACCCGACCGTAAAATCGCCCGAAAACACCTTATAGGTCCCGATCACCACGGCGGTGATATAGGTGCCCTGCTGGACCATCTGCGCCCAATAGGTCAGGGCCGCGGCCAGCTTGCGCTGTTCGGAGGATTTGATCGCCGACAGGGTAATCAGCTCTTCCCAGATCCGTTTGAACCGGTCCGCCCCGCGTGAAGTGGCCACGGTTTCATGCTCGTAGATCGCTTCGTGCAGCAGACGGGACGCGCGCACCGAGGCGCCTTGGGTTGCTTCGGTCAGGCGGATCATCTTGCGCTGGAACAACAGCCCCGGCAGCACCATCAGGACCGCCCCCGCCAGAAGAACCCAAATCAGCGAGCCGCCGATAGAGGCCACCAGAAACAGGAAAACGAACACGAAAGGCACGTCCGCCAGCGTGCCGATGGTCGAGGCAGTGAAAAACTCGCGGACCGAGGAAAACTCGCGCATGGCCGAGAAAAGCTGGCTGGGCGAGCGTTTACCCGGCGCGACCTTCATGCCCAGCAGCCGTTCCATCAGCAATTGCTGGACCGATAGCTCGATCTTGCGACCTGCCATATCCATCAAGCCCGAGCGCGCGACCTTCAACGCCATCTCGAGACCAAGCGCCAGAAACGCGCCCAGAGCCAGAACCCAAAGCGTGGCCGTCGACTGGTGCGGGATCACACGGTCATAGACCTGCAGGCTGAACAGCGCCACGGCCACCGCCAGAAGGTTCGCGAAAAGCGACCCGACCGCCACCTCGACAAACGCACGGCGCTGTTTATGGAACGCCCCCCAGAACCAGTGCTCGCGCTCGGACGAAATCTTGTGGCGGTCCTCAAGCTGTTTGAGCGAGGTCCGCGCACGGATCACGGTGCCGGTAAAGAAGCTGACAAATTCGCCCACCGGCACTTCGGCGCGCTGGTCCTTACAGGTTTTGTCATAGACGAACAGCGTCTGGCCATCCTGCCCGATGACCAGAACCATCTGGCCATTGCTCATCTGCGCCAGTGCGGGCCATTGATCGGGCGTGATCGAGGGGATCTTCTCGACCGAAGACACAAGCCCCGCCACCCGCAGAACAGCCGCAATATGCTCGGGCTTGATCTCGGCGGCCTCCTTGGCATCGCCGGTCAGCGCCGCCGTCGCCTCGCCCACCGCGCGTAGCATCTGTTCGAGAATGTCGATGGCCGGAATATCGGCCCCGAGAAGTCCGGCATAAAGCGCGGCCAGCTCGGCACGGGCGCGGGCACGATCCGAGGTGCTCTGACCGGCGGGCGGCTTCGCAACCGGAAGTTTAGGGTCGCCAGCGGCAGGGCGCAGCTCACCATTCGCCCCACTGATATGGGACGCATTGATGTCGAATGCTATGATGCGCTCTGCCAAAACTCTCTACCCTGCTAAATGACGCTCCCGTCGACAAGGAGCCCGTACCGGCGTGCGATTTCTAGCCTTATCAGGGCGATATCGTACTTTTGTCCAGCCAAGTCCTGCCGCATCTCGGCATAATTTTCAAATTGGTTAACAAGCTCCATCAGGCTGCGCCCGCCCAGACGGTACTGCTCGGTGTAAAGCGCAAGGCTCTTTTCCATTTCGGCAACCACATTGGCATCCCGCCCCTGCTTCGCCTCTGCAGCCGTCAGCTTGGATTTCAGCGTCACCACATCCTGATAGGCTTCCTGCCGTGCCTGTTCGACCTGCTGCTGCGCCGATTGGCGCGCCGCATCCAGCGCCTTGAGCTGATCGCCCGTGCCGAAACCGAACCCGCTGCTGGTGCCAAGATTGACCCCCGCATCCGGTTTACCGCTCCCGACAGAGGCGCTGGCCGACAACCCCGGCAACAGCCCCGCACGGCTGATCTTTGCTTCGGCGACGGTCAGGCCACGATTGCCTTCGGCTTCTTTGACGCTCAGCGCATCGGGCAACGGATCGGGAATATTCAGTGCATCGATTCCCCGCGCAGGCACCGCAGCGCCGCCCGTCATGGACTCAAGCTGCGCAATCTCTGAGCGGGCGGTGTCGCGCAATGCGGCCTCGGTGGCCTGCATATCGATCAGCTTCTGGGTCAGCACCCGCTGCTCGGACATATCCGACAGGCCGCCTTCCACGCGCTGGCGCATGATATTGTCATATTCTGACAGCTTGTTGCTGGCCTGCGTGGCCGCAGCGCCCTCGGCTTCGGCCTGACGGGCCTTGATATAATGGGCAAGTGCCGAATAGACCTTGTCGTTGTAATCCGAAGACAGGTTCACCGCTGCCAGTTCGACATCGGCCGCGGCATATTCGCGCTCGGCCCGTTTGGCCCCATTGTCAAACAGCACCTGATCCAGAACGATCGACGTCGCCAGATCCCCCAGCGAGGTCAGGCTGACGCCCGGCTTCAGAGTGGGCAGCCAGTTTTTCGATTTGGCCTGAGCGGTCAGCTTCTTGACGACAAGTTCGGACTGGGCGGCACTTTTCTGGTAGCCCAGAACCGCTTTGGCGACCTGATCATAGGCCCCACCCGCAGGCAGGACAGAACGTCGGGACGCCAGATCGCCGATAATCGCAGAGCTTTGCGCCGTCACACCGGGAGGCTGTTCGGCAAAGCCGTTCTCGGAGGGCGCATAGGCCGACCGGCCAGAGGGAAACGGCGTCCCTCCGCCCAGACAACCAGAAAGAGAGGTCATCACGACACTCAGAAGTGCCGCCCGGACGAGAACCGTCCGGGAATTGCACATATCAGCCATCTACCCGCCTTAGATTACAGAGGTCGTGATGCTGTCATCGACATAAAGCTTCGCATCGCCGTCATCGAGCGTGTAAAGCGTGTAACCATCCATATCGCTTGTGTCGGATTTGGTCATCCCCGAGACACTGACGGTATCATCGGAGTCCCCCTCGATGATCAGCGTATTTTCCGCACCGGTCAGGGACTGGATCTGGTCGCCGCTGATGGTCAGGTTCACATCCGCCAGATCAAGGTCGATCTTGGAGAAATCGAACTGGTCCAGACCGGCGCGCGACAGATCAAGATTGACCTCGGTTTCGCTGGAAACGGTCAGGGTCGAACTTTCATTGCCTGCCGCATCAACATCCGTCACCGCGAAATAGGTGCTCATGGCCTGCGACGAGAAGGAATAGATGTCCTCGCCCGAACCGTCATTCGCGGCGGTTGCGGTATGCGTCAGCTCGGTCACCGTCCCATCGCCGGAGATTGCCGACACGGTGTAGCTATCAGCCTCGCCATCGGAGTCGGTATAAAGGGCACGCACGGTGCTCGACCCGTTGGTGGACCAGGTGACATCGGGCGCTTCGGGCGCTTCGAGGTCATAGCTGAAGGTGCCGGAGGTCGCGGTATCGCCTTCAAGCGTGTTGCCATGTGCATCGACCGCGGTGATCGAATAGGTCGCCGTGCCGGTGCCTGCGGGCAGATCATCGGTGCCGAATGTGGTCGTCCACGTCCCGTCGGCCCCGACCGTCACCGTCTGGGTCGCACCGGTTTCGGTGATCGTCACGGTGATGGTCGACCCTGCCTCGACAGTGCCCGAAATCGCGAACCCGCTGGCCGCTTCGGCGCTGTTCACGGTGTTATCGGCCGTCACCGAGTTGACCGAGAAGTTCTCGACAACCGTATCGAAGACGACATCCAGCGTGGTCGAACCGCTATTGCCATATGCATCCACGGCGGTCACGGTCAGGGTTTCGGTTGCCGCGGCACCCTCGGGCAGGCTATCCGCCGGAACCGTCGCGCTCCAGGTTCCGGTCGCCGAGTTCACGGTTGCCGAAATCTGGCTGCCATCCGCCAGCGTCACCGTCACCGATTGCGCCCCGACTTCGACCGTGCCGCTCAGCACAAGACCGCCAGCCCGCTCGGTGGCGTTGACCACATTATCGGCCAGATCATCATTGGGCGTGCTGGTCGAAACGGTCAGCGTATCCAGAACGGTGTCCACCTTGATCGTCTGGCTTGCGCTGGCCGTATTGCCATAGGCATCGGTTGCGCTCACGCTGATCGTCGCGGCAGAGCTATCGGCAGGCACTTCGGAGGCGCTGAAATTCGCGCTCCAGGAGCCATCGGCACCGGCAACGACCGTTCGCGTGCCCGAGCCGAAGCTGACAGTGACCGTGGCCAGTGCCTCTGCGGTCCCCGTCAGGATCATGCCGGAGGTTTCCGAGCCGCTGATCACGTTATCGCCCATCTGCGTGCTGTCGATGCCCACCGACACCGAGCTATCCACCGTTACGGATTTCGTAGCGGTGGAGACGTTGCCCGCATCATCGATTGCGGTCACGGTCGCCACATAGCTGCCGCTCGACAGCGACGAATCCGTGACAACCGCGCTCCAGTTTCCGCTGGCATCGACCGTTGCATCATAGATCTTGCCGTTGATCGACACGCTGACCGACGTCGCGTCCAGATCGGTCGTCCCCGAAAGGGTGAAGCCCGAAGAGGCTTCTGCCGCGCTGACCACATTGTCAGCGGTCACATTGGCCGAAGAGAAGGATACATTAAGTTCGGTATCGACGACCAGAACATCGTTAAGAACGGTGACGTTCCCGTTCACATCGGTCGCGGTCACCACCATATCCGTCGAGTATTCGCCCGCCGGAAGCTGGTCTTGCGTGAACGTCACACTCCAGTTGCCATCGGTGTCAACCGTGGTGCTTTGTTCCTGACCGTTGATCGTGACCGTAATCGAGGCCCCGGCCTCGCCCGTCCCGCCAATCGAGATCCCGTCCGCATATTCGGCCAGATTCTCGATATCGGAGGTCGATTCCGCACCATAGGTCACTTCGACCGCAGGCGGCGTCATGTCGATCAGGAAATCCGGACCATCAAGGGTGTATTCCGTTCCGCCAGGCGACGTTACCACAACGGTCGAGGTCATATCCCCATCCGACGGGAAGGTATCATCCTCGAAGGTCACGGCCCAGTCGCCATTCTCGTCCACCGTGGTCTCGATCGTCTGGTCCCCCAGCGTCACAACAACGGTCGATCCGGGCTCGCCGGTCCCGCTGACCTCGGCCTTGGGATCATCGGTATTGGTGGTCAGCGTGTAATCGGCATCGGGGTCATTGACCGTCGGGATGATGGCATCATCATCACCATCGTCGCTGCCACCGGTGTTTTTGTCTTTATCGTCATCTTCATCGTCGCCACCGCCGCTGGCCAGCGCAACCGCGCCCGCAGCCGCCGCACCGCCTGCCAACAACGGACCAAGTCCGAGCAGCGGAGCAAAGCCGGCCATACCGGCGGTATCTTCCTCGACCGGAGCAAGAATGTCGTCGCCATCCAGGAAGGCCAGCTCGTCATTGGGGCTCCACTTGCCGATGATTTCCGGCTCGGAGTAATTGGCAAACAGCACGCCGTCGCCGCTATCTTCCAGATTGACCTGCGTGATCTCGCCATCGGCAGAGATATACAGCGTGTTGGCAGGGGCCTCGAAAAAGCCTGCCAGATCCACAACGCGACCGTCGGTCAGAACGACGTGCAAATCGCCGCCAGCGCGTTCGTATTTCAAAATATTCGTTTTGCGCAGATTCAACGAAACCGCGTCGCCGCTCCCGACCTGGATAAAATCGCCAGCACCATCGCCTGCAACCGTTCCACGAGAAACGCCGCCCGTAACATCACGGACGGCAAAGTCCACTGACTTTGCCATGAGTCTTGCTCCGCCTCAAAAAAGATGTGCAGCTCTTTTGACTGCATTTGTTTTTGCTCTCCCAAGCGGTAGCGGATTTTCGCTGACAAGCCTAGTTAAATGTCTCTTAACGTCAATTAATGGCCATACTTATGACGCGAGGGCCACGCATGTGACAAAAATACGCCACATTTTACCTGCTCATTTTCTTGGCATCCGCAGCCCGAAAACCTGCGAAAGAAATTGCCGGTCACTTTTAGATGATAGAGTTTCTATAGCCTTATCAATATCTTGCCATACTGCCCTATGCCCTTTTTCTGTAGGGGCACCATAGCAGACCGTCGGTCGCGCAACATGGATCAGGCAGATTTTCTCAGCCCACATATTATAATCTGGCATATAGACGAAACGCCGATAGGCACCGATCCTGCGGATGCCGGAAATACCCCAGCCGGTCTCTTCGCGCACCTCCCGATGCAGTGCCGCAAGCGCCCCCTCGCCGGGATCGATTCCACCGCCCGGAAGCTGAAATTCCGGCACGGGCTTCTCCTGATGGGTAAGCAGCACCTGATCCCCCCGCAGCAAAAGTGCATAGGCACCGGGACGGCGCCTGTAGTGCTGCCCTCGGCGCAGCGGCTCTCCGAAACGTGGAATCATGGCAAAGCCCTTTTATATGACACGACAAAATCGCGGGAAATTCCGCGAGGTCTTGGGTTCGCGGCTTGTCGCGCCCATATAGGCAAGGTAATCCCGCTGCCAAGCCAAAGGCAAACCCCCTTCGAGGACCTATATGAGTACGCTATCCCAAATCGCCTGGGACGATACAGTTCTGCCCTTCCAGCTCGACCGTTCGGACATCCGTGGCCGCGTCGCACGGCTGGACGGTGTTCTGGAAGAAGTCCTGAAACAGCATGACTACCCCACCGTGGTCGAGGCACTGGTGGCCGAGGTCGCCTTGCTGACCGCGATGATCGGCCAGACCATCAAACTGCGCTGGAAGCTGTCGCTGCAGGTACGCGGCGACGGCCCGATCCGCATCATCGCCACCGACTATTATGCACCTGCCGCCGAGGGCGAACCTGCCCGCATCCGCGCTTGGGCCAGCTTTGACAGGGACCGCCTTGACGAGGCGGGCGACGGTTTCCCCCAGATCGGCAAAGGCTATTTTGCCGTTCTGATGGATCAGGGCGAGGGCACGACCCCCTATCAGGGCATCACGCCTCTGGCGGGCGGGTCGCTGACCGCCTGTGCGCAGGCCTATTTCGCACAGTCCGAGCAGTTGCCGACCCGCTTCCAGCTTGCCTATGGCCGCGCCACCCTGCCCGGCCAGTCCGAGGCATGGCGCGCCGGTGGTGTGATGCTGCAACATATGCCGCCCGCCTCGCCGCTGCGCGCCCCCGAAGAGGGTGGTGCCGATAGCGAAGGGCTGCTGACCGCCGAGGACATCCTTGACGGCGAAGAAGGCGAGAACTGGAACCGCGCCAACATCCTCTTGGACACGGTCGAAGAGATCGAGCTGATCGGCCCGCGCATCCATGCGACCGACCTTCTGGTGCGATTGTTTCACGAGGAACAACCGCGCGTCTTCGATCCGCAGCGTGTGGAATTCGGCTGCACCTGTTCGGCGGATAAGGTGCGCAACAGCCTGTCGATCTATTCGGCCAAGGACATCACGCATATGACCACCGAAGACGGCATCGTCACCGCCGATTGCCAGTTCTGCGGCGCGCATTACGAATTCGATCCGCAGACGCTGGGGTTTGAAGCCACGAAAAACCCCGATGGCACCCCGGTCGAGGCCAAGGATGAGTGATCTTTCGTCCCGGTTACAGGCCGCTCTGGCCCGACCGGGGCGACCCTCTTCGGATTACGATCTGAACGAGGGGATCTCCCTGCCTGCGGGGCGCGTACTGCGCCCTGCGGCTGTGCTGGTGGCGTTCGAAGACACGCCCTTCGGGCCGCAGCTCTATCTGACAAAACGCGCCTCCCATCTGAAGCACCACCCGGGCCAGATTGCCTTTCCGGGCGGTAAGGTGGATGCGGGCGACCGCGATCCTGTGGCCGCCGCCCTACGCGAAGCCCGCGAGGAAATCGGCCTGCCTTCGGAAAATGTGCAGATCCTTGGCCACCTTGACCCGCATGAAACCGTCACCAGCTTCTCGATGGTTCCGGTTCTGGCTCGGATCACGACGCCGTTCCGCCCCGCCCCCGAACCGGGCGAGGTCGAGGAGGTGTTCACCGTGCCTCTGCACCATATCGCTAATCCTGCGAATTTCCGCCTTGAGGGGCGGCGCTGGCGTGGCACGTGGCGGCACTATTACGCCGCCCCCTATGGCCCCTACTATATCTGGGGCGCTACGGCGCGGATCCTGCGCTCTTTGGCAGACAGGCTGACCCCGTCATGAAACTAACGGATGACTGGCTGACAGCCCCTGCCACACAGGCCGTAATGCAGATGCTTGAAACAGCCGGCCATCAGGCGTTCTTTGTCGGTGGCTGTGTGCGCAATGCCGCCTTGGGTGCACCGGTCAGCGATCTGGATATTGCCACCGATGCCCCGCCACAAAGCGTGATTACACTCGCCAATGCCGCTGGTCTGAAACCCATTCCCACGGGCATAGAACACGGCACGGTGACAGTGGTCTCGGACCATATCCCGCATGAAATCACCACCTTCCGCCGCGACGAGGAGACCGATGGCCGCCACGCTCTGGTTGCCTTTTCCACGGATATTGCCGAAGATGCGGCGCGGCGCGATTTCACGATGAACGCCCTTTACGCACGCTCGGATGGCGAGGTCCTCGACCCGCTGGGCAGCGGTCTGGCGGATCTGCAGGCGCGTCATCTCCGGTTTGTCGGACATGCGGAAGACCGGATTCGCGAGGACTATCTACGTATCCTGCGCTTCTTCCGTTTCACCGCATGGTATGGTGCGCCTGAAAACGGTCCGGATGCCGAAGGTCTGGCCGCCTGTGCCGCCTTGGCCGAGGGCATTGACGGCCTCGCCCGCGAGCGTATCGGCGCGGAAATGCGCAAGCTTCTGGCCGCGCCCGATCCTGCGCCCGTCATTGCCTCGATGGCGCAAACCGGCATCCTGTCCCGCCTCCTGCCCGGTGCGGATGCCAAAGCCCTGCCCGTGCTGATCCATCTGGAAAACGGGCGCGGCCCCGATCCGCTGCGACGTCTGGCCTGCCTGACATCGCAGCCCGCCACCGCCGCATTGCGCCTCTCACGGGCCGAGGCAAAACGTCTGGCCCGTCTGCGCGAGGCCGCGCAAGACATCGGCAGTCCCACCGAAATGGGGTATCGTCTGGGGGGCGAGGACGGGTGTGATGCATGGCTTGTCCGCGCAGCACTTCTGGAAATGCCGATGACACCCGACTGGCCCGCGCAGATTGCCTTTGGTGCCGCACAGACATTTCCGGTCACCGCCCGCGATCTTTTGCCCGCCTTACAGGGCAAGGAGTTGGGCGATAAGCTGGCCGAGCTGGAAATCCGCTGGATCGGCAGCGGCTTCACGCTGGATCGTGCGCATCTGCTAGGCTGAGCCTGCGCACCGCCCCCCTTGGCCGGACGCACGGCACGGTCTAGCTTGACCTGCAAAAGGAGCATGCTGATGATAAACCCCTTCCGCAAGGCCAGATCCGCCCCACCAACCACACTCGGGCGCTTTCTCTTCTGGTGCCTGAGGGGCGCATGGGGGCTGATCACGGTATCGGCCCTGCTATCCGCCGCAGCAGGCGCGATGGAAGTGGTCTCGGCATGGCTTCTGGGGCGCGTGATCGACAGTCTGATCTCGACGACGCAGGGCGATATCTGGTCCGACCACGCGCTGATCCTTGGCGGTTTCGTGCTCTTCTATCTGGTGATCCGCCCTGTGGTCTTTGGTCTGTCAACAGCCGCCAACCACCTATTGTTACAGCCGAATATCTTCCCTCAGGTCTTGTCACGCCTGCACCGCCACACGATGGGCCAGTCGGTGACCTTCTTCGATAACGATTTCGCCGGTCGCATCGCCCAAAAGCAGATGCAGACCGCCCGCGCGGTGACCGATGTCGCACAAGGCAGCATAGAGACCGGCATGTTCGCCCTCTCGTCGATCCTCGGCTCGGCAGCCATGCTGGCCGCAATCGACGGTTGGGCGGCGCTGGCGCTGCTGCTATGGATGATCGCGATGGTTCTGGTGATCCGCACCTTCCTGCCGCATGTGCGCGGGCGGTCGAAGGCGCGCGCCTCCGCACGGGCTATGGTGTCGGGGCAGGTGGTGGATACGATCACCAATATCAAGACGGTGAAGCTTTTTGCCAATACCGAACACGAGGACCGCGAGGCCTTGGGCGCGATGGAAAGCTTCCGCGAACGCGCGATCGCCTTCGGACGGGTCTCCACCGGCTACCGGACCGCCCAGATGGCGCTCTCCGGCCTGCTGCCGGTGGTTTTGGTTGGCGGTACGGTTCTGCTCTGGCGTCAGGGCGCGGCCAGTGCGGGGGATGTGGCCGCCGCAGGGGCCATCGCCATGCGGATCGCGCAGATGTCGGGGTGGGTGTCGATGTCGCTGATGCAGATCTATGGCTCGATCGGTGAGGCGGAAGACGGGATGAACACGCTGGCCGCGACCCACGGCCTGACCGACCACCCCGATGCACAGGACATAGGGCGCGCGCAGGGCGCAGTATGTTTTGACCATGTCAGTTTCAGTTACGGGCGCAGCGAGGGTGGATTGCAGGATATTTCTCTCGCTATTCCCGCAGGCCAGCGCGTCGGTATCGTGGGGGCGTCAGGCGCAGGGAAATCCACCCTCGTTGCCCTGCTTCTTCGGTTGTATGATACCGAAAAAGGGGCCGTTCGGTTGGATAATACCGATATCCGCACGATCACGCAGGAAAGCCTGCGCCGTCAGATCGCTATGGTCACGCAGGAAACAGCCATGTTCAACCGCTCCGCCCGCGAGAACATCCTCTATGGTCGCCCCGATGCCACCGAACAGGAGATCATCGACGCCGCCCGCGCGGCCGAAGCGCATGATTTCATTCTCGATCTCGAAGACCATAAGGGCAATAAAGGATATGATGCGATGCTGGGCGAACGCGGGGTGAAACTCTCGGGCGGCCAACGCCAGCGTATCGCCCTCGCCCGCGCCTTCCTGAAAAACGCGCCTATTCTGGTGCTGGACGAGGCCACCTCGGCACTGGATTCCGAGGTCGAGGCGCAGGTGCAGGACGCGCTGACCAATGTGATGGCCGACAAGACCGTACTGGCCATCGCCCACCGCCTGTCCACCATCGCCGAAATGGACAGGATCGTGGTCATGGAGAAAGGCCATATTGCGGAAGACGGCACGCATGATGAACTGCTGGCGCAGAACGGCCTCTATGCCCGCTACTGGAACCGGCAGTCGGGCGGCTTTATCGGTGCCGAGGACAACGCGGAAGATGTGGAGGCGGCGCAATAGGCTTTGCCTTGCGGCCAAGGGCTGCTAAAGCCTGCCCTCAAGCAAAGCCAGCCGGATAGCCATCATGACCGATCACATCTATAGCGTCGACCGCCTCTCCATTCAGGCCGATGGCGTCATCCGCAGCGAAGAGGGCACGATCCACGCGCCGCTCACCCTCCCACAGGAAGACATCACCGGCGAGGTCGTTGCTGGCCGGATCGCGCAACCGAAGATCGTCAACCCTTCCGCCAGCCGAGTCCGGCCTCCTTGCCCGCATTATCGCGCCTGCGGGGGCTGCAGCCTGCAACATGCCTCGGATGCATTCGTGGCCGACTGGAAAGCCAGCGTGATCGAAACGGCACTGGCCGCGCGTGATATCGACGCCAAGGTCGAACAGGTCTTCACCTCTCCCGCCAATTCACGCCGCCGCGCCACGCTTTCGGGGCGCCGCACCAAAAAGGGCGCGCAGGTGGGCTTTCATGGCCGCGCCTCCGGCACGATCACCGAAATCACCGGCTGCACCCTGCTGCGCCCCGAGCTGCTGGCCCATCTGCCCACGGCCGAAGCCCTGACCATCGCCGGAGCCAGCCGCAAGGGCGAGCTGTCGATGACGCTGACCCTCTCGGAGGCTGGCGTCGAGATCGCCTGCACCGGCGGCAAGGAGATTTCGGCAGATCTCTTCACCACGCTCTCCGAGATCGCCCATAAGAACGGGCTGGCGCGGATCTCATGGAATGGCGAGATGATCGCCGCGATCCGTCCCGCATGGCAGGCGATGGGACGGGCACAGGTTGCCCCGCCCGCAGGCGCTTTCCTGCAGGCCACGAAAGAGGGCGAAACGGCGCTGACCGATTTCGTTCTGCAAAACCTCGGCAAGGCCGCAAAAGTGGTCGATCTGTTCTCGGGGTCGGGCACTTTCACCCTGCCTCTGGCCCAATATACCGATGTCCATGCGGTCGAGGCCGAAGCCCCCATGCTGGAGGCTCTCGACCAAGGCTGGCGCAAGGCGCAGGGCCTGCATCGTGTGACCCATGAAGCCCGCGATCTCTTCCGCCGCCCGCTGCTTCCCGACGAGCTCGACCGTTTTGACGTAATCGTGATCGACCCGCCGCGCGCCGGCGCGGAGTCCCAGATTGCCGAAATCTGCCGCTCGGATGCCACACGTGTCTTGCATGTGTCCTGCAACCCGATCACTTTCTCTCGCGATGCCAAGACCTTGCTGGAAGCAGGATTTGTCCTGGAGAAACTTATCGCTGTCGACCAGTTCCGTTGGTCTGCCCATATTGAAATCGCTGCGCTGTTTACCCGTTGTTAACCACGTCTAAAGCAGACTCGATCTAAAGGCAGAAAACGGCTAGAAGGCCTATCGAGCAGACCTATCAAACAGGCAAAAAATGCAACGCAGAACGCTTCTTTCGGGCCTTGGCGCAATGGCCCTTCTGTCGGCATGTGGCGACAGTTCGAAGTTCAAGAATTACGAAGGCGCGCCGGTGACACAGATTCAGGTCTTCAAGAAAGACCGCAAGATGTATCTGTTCTCGGGCGACCAGATCGTCAAGACCTATGACATTGCTCTGGGCGGCCAACCGGTTGGTCCCAAGCAGTTCGAAGGTGACGGCAAAACCCCCGAAGGGGTCTATTACATCGACTGGCGCAATCCCAATTCCGCCTATCACCTGTCTCTGCGCGTGTCCTATCCGAACCCGCAGCAGATCTCCTTCGCTGAAAGTCAGGGCCGCAAACCGGGCGGAGATATCTTCATTCACGGGCAGGCAGGGGCCAATAAGGGCCGCGGCAAGGACTGGACCGCAGGCTGTATTGCCGTGAATGATAAACAGATCGAGGAAATCTATTCGATGGTGCTGACCGGCACCCCGATCTTTATCTACCCCTAAACGGCCCCGCGTCGCGGCAGGCATCAAAAAAGGCCCTCTTGCGGGGCCTTTTTCTATGTCGGACAAGCCATGTTACGAGGCATAGCGGGTGTAGGGCGGGCGCATCAGCGCCCGGTCAACATGGTCCACCAGATCTTGCCCGACGGCTCCTGATACCAGGCAAAGCCCATCTCGGTGGCCGCCGGATTGAGGATCACATCGCGGGTCTCCGGATCGCTCATCCAAGCCGAAAGGGTTTCGGTCTCGGTTTCATAGGTCTCCGAGATATTCTCGCCCACGACTTCGCCATAGAAGCCCGCGCGTTTTGCACGATCCAGGGGCGAGGACCCGTCCGAGCCCCAATGCCACGGCCGGTTCTGCTTGGCCATGTCCTTGCTATGCACCGTGGCAGCGATCGCCAGCTGTGTGTTCAGCTGCATCGGGCCGGTACCACGGGCGGCGCGCAGGCTGTTGACCGCCTCGAGCGCGCGGCTCGGGATCACCTCGGCATCCTTTTTGGTGATCCGATAGACTTTCGGCATCGGCTTCCCATCGGGAGCCAGCTGCACATCGTTTGAAGTGGTCGCGCAGGCCCCGAGAGCCATCAGCAACGCAAGGATAGGAAGTGCTTTCATACCGTTCACCGTCGAATTCTCTGGCCGCCAGCGATACACGCAGCCGCGCTTTGCTTCAAACCCACAGTTCCGTGAGGACATCAAATGCCTGCGGGTTGCGACACTGACGCCATGTTTTTGCCGCCGGACCGCTCAGAGGCGGTGGATCCAGCCCTGCAAATTCTCCTCGATGACCTCGCTCAGCAGCGCGATATGGGCATCACCGTCATTGAGACAGGGGATATAGGTAAAGCTTTCGCCACCCGCATGTTCGAAAGCCTCGCAGATCTCGCCCTTGATCTCTTCGAGGGTCTCGATGCAATCGGCCGAAAACGCGGGCGAAATGACAGCGATACGCTTTTTGCCCGCGCGGGCCAGTTCGGCCACATGTTCGACAGTATAGGGGCGCAACCATTCCTCGGTGCCAAAAACCGACTGGAAGGTGGTGTGGATGCGGTCTTTGTCCCAGCCCAGCCGCTCGCGCAGAAGGCGCGTCGTCTTCTGGCACTGACAGTGATAGGGGTCGCCTTCCATCAGATACCGCTTGGGCATGCCATGATAGGAGCAGACCAGCACATCGGGCTGTGCCCCGTCTGGATAGGCGTTCAGCACCGATTGGGCCAGAGCCTCTATATAGTTCGGGCGGTCGAAATATTCCGGAACGACGCGCGCGGCAGGCTGCCGTTTCTGGGTCATCAGCGCCTTGAAAAACGCATCATTGGCCGTGGCCGAGGTCGCCCCCGCGTAATGCGGATACAGCGGGAAGAACAGGATCTTCTCGCAGCCGTTCTTCACCATCCGGTCCACCACGGATCGGGTCGAAGGATTGCCGTAGCGCATACAGAAATCCACCTCGACGCGGTCGCCATAAAGCGCCGCCATCGATTGCTTCAGCTTGGCCACCTGCTGTTTGGTGATCGTCATTAACGGGCTTTCATTGGCCTCGTTATTCCAGATCGTCTTGTAATTCGCCCCCGAGGTGAAGGGGCGCTTGGACAGGATAATCAGCTGCAAAAGCGGTTGCCATTTCCAGTTCGGAATATCGATAACGCGCTTGTCCGAGAGAAATTCGCCCAGATACCGGCGCATCGACCAGTAATCCGTTCCATCCGGAGTGCCCAGATTGGCCACAAGGACACCGATCTTGGCCGTAGGCACCGCAGGGTGGTCGGCAGGCGCATGGCTCAAGCGCGGATTGGCTGGCTTCGGCATGGAAAGATCCTATCGCGGTTTCGGAACATTTCCGGAGATAACGCGTTCGGGAACTGTGTCAAAGCCCAAAGTTCTCATGACCCGCGGCTACGCGGTCCGCCAGCTTTGACATGGGCCGCATTTTGGAATTAGTCTCAGGTATGGACATGATGGAATATCGCACCAAAGTGCCACCGCTCGATTGCTCTGACACAGCTCTTTTTCTCGATTTCGATGGAACATTGGTCGATATAGCCCCCACACCGGATGCCGTGGTGCTTCCGGCGGATCTGGGGCTTTTGCTGTGCCGTCTGGAAGAGGCGACGGGAGGGGCGCTTGCAATCGTATCGGGCCGTTCTCTCAACGAGCTAGAAGGCTTCCTGCGAGGCTTCGACGGCGTCATGGTCGGCTCGCACGGGTCGGAAGCGCGCGGCATGACGCCCCCGCTGGAGACCCTGCCCGAAGGGCTGGAGGCCGCCCAGACCGAAATGCGTGATTATGCCGCGTCGCGCGGGCTGCTTTACGAGCACAAATCGATGGGGGCCGCGATCCATTTCCGCAACCGTCCCGATGCAGGGCCGGAAGTGCGGGCCTTCATCGACCGGCTGGCGATCACCAATCCGCGTTTCGAGGTCCAGCCCGCGAAAATGGCCTATGAGCTGCGTCCGGCAGGGTTTTCCAAAGATGGCGCGCTTCAGCTTCTGTCGGACCTTCCCGCCTTTCTTGGCCGTCGACCGGTTTATATCGGCGATGACACCACCGACGAACCCGCGCTGGACTGGGCCGAGACCCACGGCGGCTTCGGCATCAAGGTCGGTGAGGGTGCAAGCTGTGCAAGCCAGCGCCTGCCCGACCCTGCCGCCGTTCTGGAATGGCTACGGGCGGGAGGGGCGCGCTAGGATGGGACGGCTGATCTGTATCTCGAACCGCATCCCTTCCGGTCCCAATCCCTCGGGCGGTCTGGTTGTTGCACTGCATGACACGATCAAGGAAACAGGGGGGATCTGGATCGGCACATCGGGGGAGATCGTGGACACCCCCGAGAACACCTTGCATGAAATCACCGACGGTCCCTTCCGCCGCATGGCCTTCGACCTGACCGAGGCCGAACAGGAGAATTATTATTTCGGCTTTTCCAATCAGGTGCTCTGGCCGCTGTTTCACGGACGGACAGACCTGCTGGAGATCCATGCCGAATATCTCGACAGCTATAAGGAAGTGAACCGCCGCTTTGCCAAGATGCTGATCGAGGTGATCGAACCCGAGGACCGGATCTGGGTGCATGATTATCACCTGATCCCGCTGGCGCTGTATCTGCGCCAGTTGGGGGCGAAGAACCGGATGGGCTTTTTCCTGCATACGCCCTTTCCCAATCCGATCACGCTGCATGCCCTGCCAAATGCCGAAGATGTCTGCGAATGGCTGGCCAATTACGAGGTGGTCGGCATGCAATCCGAACGCGATGCCCGCGCCGCCATTGCCTGCCTGACCGAGATCGCGGGCGCGCAGGAGCTTGCGGGCGGCTTCGTACAGCTTGGCGAGCGGCAATGCCGTGTTGCCGCCTTCCCGATTGCCATCGATGCGCAGGAATTCCGCCATCTGGCCGAAGAGCAGATCGACCGCTTGCCCGCAGGGGTAATCAAGCCGGACCGGCGGCTGATCATCGGGGTCGACCGGCTTGATTACACCAAGG
Source organism: Thioclava sp. GXIMD4216 (assembly GCF_037949285.1). Taxonomy (NCBI): domain Bacteria; kingdom Pseudomonadati; phylum Pseudomonadota; class Alphaproteobacteria; order Rhodobacterales; family Paracoccaceae; genus Thioclava; species Thioclava sp. GXIMD4216. The sequence continues at coordinate 498,930 of NZ_CP149926.1, read as the reverse complement.
GCGTGCCGCAACGGTTCAAGGCTTTTGGCGAGTTCCTGTCGCGCCATGAGGAATGGCACCGCCATGTCTCGCTGATCCAGATCAGCCCGCCCACCCGCGAAGGGGTGGAGGCCTATGACAATATCCGTGAAGAGACCGAGCATCTCTCGGGGCAGGTCAACGGCCAGTTCGCGGATATCCAGTGGGCGCCGATCCGGTTCATCAACCGTCCTGTTCCACGGGAAACACTGGCGGGGCTGTATCGGGCGGCCCAGATCGCGCTGGTCACGCCGCTGATGGACGGGATGAACCTTGTGGCCAAGGAATTCGTGGCAGCCCAGAACCCCGAGGATCCGGGCGTTCTGATCCTGTCGCAATTTGCCGGTGCGGCCGAGCAGATGGATGATGCGCTGATCGTCAATCCGCATGATATCGAGCAGATGGCCACCGCCATCATGACCGCACTGGCCATGCCGCTGCAGGATCGCCGGCGCCACCACGAAGCCCTGATGGATGTGCTTCTGACCAAAGATGTCAGCTGGTGGTCGAAAGGGTTTCTGACCGCGCTGGGTTAGACGGGTTTCTCGCCGGTCGGCAGTTCGAACGTCCCGAGCGCATCGGCCAGCCGCCTGCGGGCCGATCCCGGACGTAGCGGCTGCTGCTGGCTTTCATGCGGCGTCCATCCCGTCAACCAGATCGTCTCGAAGGTCGCATGGATACGCCCTTCCGCATCGGCATAATGCGCAAGATAGATGTCCAGCGCCCGCATCAGGACCGCGCGGCGGGTGAAGTGCCGCCTGCGACCGGCCAATGCATTGGTTTCACCCATCGCGCGCAGGTCTGCAAACAGCCGCATCGGATTGGTATAGGCCACGTCGCGGGTGACACTATCGGCCACCGGCAGGGCCAGCCCGACACGCTGCAGGAGCGCCCCCAGATCGCGCACCTCTCCCATCGGAACGACACGCGGACTGAGGCCACCTGTCACCGCGGCTTCGGCTTCGGCCAGTGCCGCGCGCAATTCATGCAGGGTCTGGCCACCGAACAGGATGCCGATGAACAGCCCGTCAGGTTTGAGCGCCCGCATCGCCTGCACGATCTGCCCCACCGGATCATTGGCCCAATGCAGCGCAAAGGCGTGCACCACCAGATCATGCGCCCCCTCTTCAAGGTCAAGCACCTCGGCATCGGGCACGATCTTGGCATCAGGTAGCACAGGGGTCCAGATTTCGGGGAAAGCCGCAATCAGGGCGGGCGATGTAAAGGTTCTATTAACCTCGATCAGCCTTTCCTGAAGATCGGCCACCGCCTCTTCTTGCAAAAACGCATCAAGCCCGCGCGCCCGCGCACGCAGGCGTTGGCGGTCAAGGGCGGGGCGGTCGGTCAGAAGCGGAGGTGTCGTCATGATAAGGCCGAAGAGTAATTCCGAAGCGCCCCGAAGACCAGAGGCGATTGCAGGGCTGCGCCGTCAGGCACGGGCGGCTCTGCGTCTGATCTACCCGCCGCTATGCATCGCCTGTCAGGCACCGGTCTCAGAGGAAGGCGTGCTGTGCCCTGACTGCTGGCCCCGAACGGGGTTCATTCGCGGGCTGTCCTGCGAGACCTGCGGTGCCCCTCTCCCCGGCCAGTCGGACCGCATCGAACAATGCGACGCCTGCCTGCGCACTCCGCCCCCTTGGGACAAAGCGCGCGCCGCCCTGCGCTATGACGGGACCGCCCGCGCCATGATCCTGGGCTTCAAACATGGCGACCGCACCGAACTTGCCCGTCCTTTCGGGCGCTGGATGGCCGAGGCGGGGCGGGATATTCTGGACGAGACCTGTCTTCTGGTGCCCGTTCCGCTGCATCGCTTCCGGCTGATCAGGCGCAAATACAATCAGGCCGCGCTTCTGGCGCAGGCTCTCGCCCGCGAGACAGGCGGCGAACTCTGTGTCGATCTGCTCCGGCGCATCAGGATGACCCCGCCGCAAGAGGGACTGGACCGCAAACAGCGCGCCGAGAATGTGGCAGGCGTCTTTGCCCTGCATCCGAAACGGGCAGATCGGGCGAAAGGCCGCAAGATCGTTCTGATTGATGACGTGATGACCTCGGGTGCCACATTACGCGCCGCCTATGATGCGGTACGACCTTTAGATGCACCCAAGATATATGTCCTGTGCCTTGCCCGCGTTGCAAAAGATCCCTAGATCGCGGTAAATCGCCCTGACCCGAAAGGAACCGATATGAAACGCGTCGAGATTTACACCACCCGGACCTGCCCCTATTGCATCGCCGCCAAGCGGCTTCTGGACAAGAAAGGCGTGGCTTATGAAGAAACCGATGTCGGTGCCGATCCCGACCTGCGTCTGGCGATGACCAATCGCGCGGGTGGCAAACGGTCCGTGCCGCAGATCTTCATCGGCGATATCCATGTGGGTGGCTGCGACGACCTGCATGCGCTGGATGCCAAGGGTCAGCTTGACCCGATGCTGGCCGGTTAAGGGCACAGGCCAGTGAGCGAGCAATTCGACCCTCTTGCGGCAGCCCTGTTTTCCGAGGTTTTCATGGCCGACCAGCTGGCGCGCAACGTCGTCAGCCGTGTGCTGCCCAAGGGCATGGAGCTGTCGCATTTCTCGGTGCTCAACCATCTGGCCTATCTGTCGGAAGAGCGCACACCGGCCCAGCTTGCGGCGACCTTCCATGTGACGCGTGGCGCGATGACCAATACCCTGTCCAAACTCGTCTGGGCGGGGCATGTGCATATCCGTCCCGACTGGGATGATGCGCGGCGCAAATTCGTGTCGATCAGCCCGGCAGGGAAATCCGCCCGCGACGCCGCCTTTGCGGCGCTGATGCCGGTGATCACCGATATCGTGCGCGACATCGGGCCGGAAAAAGTGCGTCAGGCGCTGCCCGTCATGCGCGAATTGCGCGCCAAGTTGGAAGCTGTCGGGCAGAACGGCAAATAACACCATCAATCGAGTCAAAAAGACCCCGCCGGCAGTCGGCGGGGCAAGGTAGCGCCCTGTGGCAGTAAACATGGGCGCTGGCGGTCATGGCCCCGAGGCCGGAAGGCCAAGGGGTCTTATTCCGTAGCTTGCCGTGGATCAGTTGATCCGGCCACCCATCTCATCACGGATCTGCTGGCGCAGCGCGTCGATCGGCACCAGTTTGCCATCGCGCTTGTAATGCCAATAGGTCCAGCCATTGCACGAAGGCGCGCCTTCAAGCTGTGCGCCCACCTGATGGATCGAGCCTTTGATATCCTTGCCGATCAGCGTGCCATCGGCACGGACCTTGGCAGTGTAGCGGTTGCCCTGGCTCACCAGTTCCTCGCCCGGACGCAACATGCCGCGCTCGACCAGCTGACCGAAAGGCACACGGGGTTCGGCGCGTTTCGAGGTGGTGACTTCCAGCACCTCGGCATCCAGCTTGCGGGTACGGGCCAGACGTTTGGTCGCGGCCTCGCGGTAGGCTTCCTCGCGCTCGATCCCGATATAGTTGCGGCCCAGCATCTTGGCGACAGCGCCCGTGGTGCCGGTGCCGAAGAACGGGTCAAGGATCACATCCCCCGGATTGGTCGTGGCGATGATCACACGGTGCAGAAGGGCTTCGGGCTTCTGGGTCGGATGGGCTTTATTGCCCATATCGTCCTTCAGACGTTCGCCGCCGGTGCAGATCGGGATCACCCAATCCGAGCGCATCTGCACGCCTTCATTCAGCGCCTTGAGCGCCTCGTAATTGAAGGTCGGCTTGGCATTTTCGGATTTCGAGGCCCAGATCAGGGTCTCATGCGCATTGGTGAAGCGCTTGCCGCGGAAATTGGGCATCGGGTTCGATTTGCGCCAGACCACATCATTCATGATCCAGAAGCCCTGGTTCTGCAGCTCTGCGCCCATGCGGAACACGTTGTGATACGACCCGATCACCCAGATCGCCCCGTTGGGCTTGAGGATACGGCGCGCGGCGGCCAGCCAGTCGCGGGTGAACGCGTCATAGGCGGCGAAACTGTCGAACTGGTCCCATGCGTCATCGACGGCATCGACCTTGGAATTGTCGGGGCGGTGAAGCTCGCCCTTGAGCTGAAGATTGTAAGGCGGGTCTGCAAAAATCAGATCTACGCTGTTTTCCGGAAGGGCGTTCATCTGTGCGATGCAGTCGCCTGCCAAGATCTGATTGAGCGGGAGATCGGCCTGCGCCGCCCGCGATTTCGCTTTTGTCATACTTGCCTCATGCCTTTCCTGTCCCGTGGAAGACAGGTTACCGCCGAATTGCATCGGTCTGATTTGACTGATTTTACTGCTCTATACGTGCCGACATTTTTGCCGATCTTGTGTGGATAAACATGGCGGAACCGGCCCGAAGCGTCAATTTCTTTAATTGCACCAGAGGGCTATATTTTGACTTGGCACAAGATATTGTGGACGGGCTTGAAGCTTTTCCGATGTACTGGGGTCACACCAAATTCCTGAAGGGCGGCAAGATGTTGCGCCGTAGGGTAACCTGCGTTCTGCTCCCAGCCATACTGTGGATACTGTTGCGCCAGCGACACCATCAGCGCATCGCGTTCCTCTTTGGCAAGGATCGAGGCCGCCGCAATCGACACCGAGCGCCCGTCACCTTTGACGATCGGTTCCGCGCTGATCCGGAGATCTTTCGGCACGCGATTCCCGTCAACAAGCGCGTGGTCGGCCTGTTGCGACAGCCCCTCCACGGCGCGCACCATCGCAAGATGCGAGGCGTGGTAGATATTGAGCGCGTCGATTTCCTCGACGCTGGCATGGGCCACACACCATATAGCATGTGCCTTGATCGCCTCGACCAACTCGGCGCGGCGTTTGGCGCTGAGTTTTTTGGAATCATTGAGCCCCTCGGGGATATGGGCGGGGTCCAGAATGACCGCCGCCGCCGTTACGGGGCCACAAAGCGGCCCGCGTCCGACCTCGTCGACACCAGCCACAGAGACAAAGCCGCGGGCATGCGCCGCGGCCTCGAAGGAATAATCGGGGGAAGTTTTTGTGTTCATATGCTGTTTTTGCACATCCCACCGGTCCCCGACAATCTGCAATGCCCGACGATCTGTCACGCCCGACAAGCCGCAGCGGAGGCTGTGCCTAGTGGCGGCGCATGCGGACTCCGCGATCCGCAAGGCAGTTCTGGCCGTAAACGGTCTGCGTGCGCCCGCCCCTATGGATGTCGATCAGGCAGCTCTGGGGCAGTCGGCGGTCTGCCGTGCGTTCCGCGCAGCGTCTATCGACAACCTCGGCCAGACCGCGATTGGTGCGCACCTTCATGGCACAAGATTGCGCATAGCTTGGCGCGCGATCATACCGCCTGTCATGACGGCTTTCATTCCAACGGGAATCGCCGCGGTCATCCCAGCTATAGGCGGGCGGTCTGGGCTGGCTGTCTCGTTTGCTGCTCTTGTCATTCATATTGTCGATCAGCACAGCGGCTGCGCCGATCCCGATCAGGACACCGAGCGCTTTCTTCTGGTCGGAATCCATCGCGGCGGCGGGGGAAACGGCGGCAAGGCTCAGCGCAAGGGCCGTCGTTGCGGCAATAACGCGGGTCGAGAGGGACATGGTCTAACTCCTGATAGAACAGGCTCCGGCACAGTTGCGAAGCGGATAGCCCCTGATGCGCTGTCTCCCGCCAGACAGGCAATATCGCCGCGTTGTCATTGGATATCATCGGCAGAACCATGCGGATCAACAGCGTGTCATCGGATAACATCCGCCTAAAAAGCCTTTGCTATTGAATGGCAAAGCGCTCTTGCGCAAAATCCGGCCTATGAAACCTGTTGCCATCATCCTCGCACTTATATGTGCCCTTGCAGCCCCTGCGCATGCGGACTGTTATGCCGATTACAAGGCCAAGCAGGACGATCCCTTGCGGCTGCATTACGGGGTTGCGAAACTCCCCGACACTGCCTGCAGCCGTGATGCGGCGCGGGCTGCGCTGGCACCGCGCCTGAAACGCGGCGGCTGGACGCTACTCAATATCGTTTCCGTATTCGGGGACGACGGGCTGGAAAAAAGGAAGCAAAGTGCGGGAAGCTATTTCCTCCGTTACTGAGGGGCTACGGACAGGGCAGCGGGCGCTGATCTGGGGCGTGGTGGCCATCACCACCATTCTGGGGCTGGCGGCGGCGCTGCTGTTTCTGGCGCTGCCGGATGCGGATGCCTTCAACACGCGGGTCGAGCAGATCTTTGTCGCCAATGACGCGCTGACCCAGCCCACCCAGCTGCGCCTTCTGGAGGTGCTGGCGCAATCGGGCACGGCCTTTTCCGAGGTGCTGCAAAGCTACCGGATGATCATCTTCATCCTACTGGTCTTTGCCACGGCGCTTCTGGTGGTGGCGCTGGTCTTCCTGATCATGATCATCGCGCAGAACAAACGTATGGCCGAGATCAGCCGTCAGGGCATCGAGGTGCAATCCCTGCGCATCCTGCGGGCCGAGAATATGGTGATGCTGAATGACATGGGCTTTACCCTGACCCCTGCCGCGATTGAGACTCTGGCCGTTCTGGCCGAGGCGCGGCTGGATGATGACATTCTGACCGGCATCCAGATCGAGGCGATGATCAGCGGCAAACCCGAGGCCGATTGTGAGGAAGCCGCAGGCGCCACTCGTATCAAGCGGCTGCGCGACAGTCTGGGCAACCAGCTTGTGGCCGAGCTGCTGGTGCGCAACATTGCCCGCAAGGGCTATACGCTGGCGGTTGAACCGTCGCGCCTGAAGGTGGACTGAAGCCTTCCGTCATAAAGGCTTCGCTTGCGGGCGGGGTATATCGGCCCTATATGGCCAAACGAATGCCCCGATATCCGGAGATGCCCTATGCAAACGCCATTCTATCTGCTTGATCGCGCAAAGCTGGTCCAGAATATGGAAAAGGTCGCGCGCCTGCGGGAGCTATCGGGCGCCAAGGCGCTTTTGGCGCTGAAATGCTTTGCCACTTGGTCGGTGTTTGACACGATGCGCGACTATATGGATGGCACGACGTCTTCCTCGCTTTACGAGTTGCATCTGGGGCATGAGAAATTCGGCAAGGAAACCCATGCCTATTCCGTGGCTTGGGCCGATCACGAGATCGACGAGGCGATTTCCTATGCCGATAAGATCATCTTCAACTCGCTCAGCCAGCTCGACCGTTTCGCCGCCAAGGCGCAGGCCAAAGGCATCCAGTCCGGTCTGCGGCTGAACCCGCGGTTCTCGACCTCGGGGTTTGATCTGGCAGACCCCGCGCGGCAATTCTCGCGCTTGGGCGAATGGGATCTGGAGCGTCTGGAAAGCGCGCTTGACCGGATTTCCGGCGTGATGATCCATTACAACTGCGAGAATGGCGATTTCGACCTGTTCGACAGCCAGTTGACGCGGATCGAGACCGAATTCGGGTCTTTCCTGAAAAAGCTCGATTGGGTCAGCCTTGGCGGCGGTATCCATTTCACCGGCGAGGGCTACCCGCTTGAAAAACTGGCCGCCCGTCTGAAGGCGTTTTCCCAAAGCCTCGGCGTGCAGGTCTATCTGGAACCGGGCGAGGCCTCGATCACCAAGACCGCCAGCCTTGAGGTCACCGTGCTGGATATCGTCGATAACGGCAAGAAGGTCGCGATTGTCGATAGCTCGATCGAGGCGCATATGCTGGACCTGCTGATCTATCGCGAAACGGCGAAACTGCCGCAGAATGGCGCGCATGAATATCAGATTGCGGGCAAAACCTGCCTTGCGGGTGATATCTTTGGCGATGCCCGTTTTGACGCGCCGCTGGAAATTGGCGACCGTATCAGCATTGCCGATGCGGCAGGCTATACGATGGTCAAGAAGAACTGGTTCAACGGTGTGGCCATGCCCGCCATTGCCATCCGCGAGAAGGACGGCACCATCACGCCGGTCCGCGAATTCACCTACGAAGACTACCGGTCTTCGTTGTCCTGAGGGTTAAAAGCCCCCTTCCCCTGTCCAAGAGAAAAAGGAGACAGCCGAAGTGAAAAAGAACGTGCTCATCATCGGTGCCGGTGGCGTGGCGCAGGTCGTGGCGCATAAATGCGCGCAAAACAACGATGTGTTCGGGGCGCTGCATATCGCGTCGCGCACGAAGTCGAAATGCGATGCCATCGTTGCCAGTGTTCACGAGAAGAAGGCGATGAAAGTCGACGGCACGTTCGACACGCATGAAGTCAATGCGCGCGACACGGCGGCCGTGACTGATCTGATCCGCAAGGTGGATGCGCAGATCGTCATCAATGTAGGCTCTGCCTTCGTGAATATGTATGTGCTGGACGCCTGCATCGAGACCGGCGCCGCCTATATCGACACCGCGATCCATGAAGAGCCCGAGAAGATCTGCGAGACGCCGCCGTGGTATGCCAATTACGAGTGGAAGCGCCGCGATACCTGCACCGAGAAGGGCATCACCGCCATTCTGGGCGCGGGCTTCGATCCGGGCGTGGTGAATGCCTATGCGCGTTTCGCCATCGACCAGATGGACGAAGTGAAGTCGATCGATATCGTCGATATCAACGCGGGCTCGCATGGCCGCTATTTCGCGACGAACTTCGACCCCGAGATCAACTTCCGCGAATTCACCGGCACCGTCTATTACTGGGAAGACCAGAAATGGAAGGAAACCTCGATGTTTGCCTCGGGCAAGACATGGGATCTTCCGGTGGTGGGCCCCTCCAAGGCCTATCAGTCGGGCCATGACGAGGTGCATTCGCTGGCAACCAACTATCCGCAGGCCGATGTGCGTTTCTGGATGGGCTTCGGTGACCATTATATCAACGTTTTCACGGTGCTGAAATCGCTGGGCCTCTTGTCCGAGCAGCCGGTGAAAACCGCCGAAGGTCAGGAAGTGGTGCCGCTGAAGGTCGTGAAGGCCGTGCTGCCCGATCCGTCTTCGCTGGCACCTGATTATACCGGCAAGACCTGTATCGGTGATCTGGTGAAGGGCACGAAAGACGGCAAGGATGTCGAGCTGTTCGTCTATAACGTGGCCGACCACAAAGAGGCCTATGAGGAAGTCGGCTCGCAGGGCATCTCCTATACGGCAGGTGTGCCGCCGGTGGCGGCTGCCATGCTGGTGGCCTCGGGCGAATGGGATGCCAAGACGATGAAGAACGTCGAAGAGCTGGATCCCAAGCCCTTCTTCACCATCCTCGACAAGATCGGTCTGCCGACCCGCGTGCAGATTGGCGGCATTGGTGGCGAAGACAAGGCATGGAATGCCTGAGTCTACAGTCATGAGATGATACAGAAAACCCGCCGCAACCTTGGCGGGTTTTTCTTTGCGCGAAGATCGAAAAAACACTCTGGAAATATATGTTTTCCTGTCCGGCGCGCGCGTGAAAAGGCGGCTGGCAAGAAAGGATTCACGAGTTTCGTTTACAACCTCTTCTGGTGATATCAGGAGTGTTGTCATGAAGTTTGTCTCGAATCTGCGGATTTCCACGCGGATTTATTCGATTATCGTATTTTCCGTTCTGACCAGCCTGGCCATTGCGGTCACCATGTTCAGCTTTATGGTCAGAAATACATATGAGATGCGCGAGGCCCATCTTCGCGATGTTGTCGATAGCAATGTCAGCCAGCTTGTCGCCCTGCAAGAAGACGTTGCCAAGGGCCGACGCACGCTTGATGGGGCCAAAGCGGAAGGCGCGCGGATTCTGAACGCCGCCCGCTATGATGACGGCAATTATCTTTTTGCTTTTACGAATGATATGAAACTTGTCGCGCATGGCCGTGATCCCCAGCGCGCCGGTCAGGACCAGAGCCAGTTCACCGATCCAAACGGTATTTATGTCTATCGCGATCTGCGCGATCTTGCCACAGCAGGCGGCGGGCTGTTGCATTACAGTTCGAAACGCACCGGAGATGATGGCGCAGACGAACAGATTCCGAAAATCAGCTATGCCCGCGCCTTCGAACCCTGGGGCTGGGTCATCGCTACCGGCTCCTATATCGAAGATATTCAGGCCCAGATCGCCCAGATCCGCAATATTGCCGCAGCCATCTTCATTGCCGGTTTCATCCTTGTCGGACTGGTCTGCTGGCTGATCGCCCGTTCTGTAACCGCTCCGATCCACGATCTGAAGCTGCGTATGGGGCGTCTGTCGGATGGTGATGTGGACAGTGCCGTTCCTTTCACGGGGCAAAAAGACGAAATCGGGGAAATGGCGCGGGCGGTCGAGACCTTCCAGATGTCGATCCGTCGTGGCGCAGAAATGGAACAGGAAGCCAGCCGCCATAAGGCGGAGCAGGAGGCCCTGAAGGCCCAGGCCGAGGAAGAGCGTCGCCATCGCGAAACAGAGGCCCTTGCCGCCGAACGCCGCGAGATGGAGCGCAGCGCCGCCGATCAGGCCGAGCGTGACCTTATGCGCGCCCAAAGCGATGCCGAACGGGAAGCCAATGCCGACAAACAGCGTAAGGTGGTTTCCGAACTGGCCATTGCTCTGAACGCTCTGGCAGAGGGCGATCTGACCCGCCGGCTGGAAACAGCATTTCCGGCAGAGTATGAAACACTGCGCAATGACTTCAATCGTACGGTCACCAAGCTGGAAAGTCTCATCGGGACAATCAGCCAGACTGCCGAGGTGATCGAACAGCAGGGGCTTGATATCACGGCCTCGTCCGAAGATGTCGCCCGCAAGACAGAAACCACCGCGGCGACTCTGGAAGAAACAGCCGCAGCCCTGCAAGAACTGACCTCTTCCGTCCAGCAAGCCGCTCAAGGCGCGACAGAGGCCGACAAGGTCGTGCAGGAAGCCCGTGGCGAGGCCGAACGTAGCGGAGATGTTGTTTCGCAAGCCGTGGATGCGATGCAGCAAATTCAGGACAGCTCTGGCCGGATCTCGCGGATCATCGATGTGATTGACGATATCGCCTTCCAGACCAATCTTCTGGCACTCAATGCCGGGGTAGAAGCTGCCCGCGCAGGGGAGGCCGGTCGCGGTTTTGCTGTGGTGGCTTCGGAAGTGCGCGCATTGGCGCAACGGTCATCGGAAGCCGCTCGGGAAATCAACACTTTGATTTCGGAAAGCGGGGACCACGTGTCCAAGGGCGCAACAATGGTCAACGAAGCAGGCAGCGCCTTGCAACGGATCGCCGCATCGGTATCGCGCATTTCGCACCATGTTTCGGATATTGCCCGTTCGGCCACCGAACAATCTGCCGGTGTGTCCGAGATCAACAATTCGGTCGCGCATCTGGATGCCAATAGCCAGCAAAATACGGCACTTTTCCAGGACACGCTGATGGCCAGCAAGCAACTGACACTTGCCGCAAGTGATCTGCGAAGCTCCACCGCGCAATTCAAACTCTGTCAGCCCGTCTCCAAAACGTCGGAAAACCGGTCGGGATCGTGGAGCGCCGCTTCAACGCCAAAGCCTGTCCCGTCTAACGCAAAACCGGCAGCCCCTATGAAGACCGCCGTCAAACCGGCACCACAGCCTGTTATCAAGAAACAGGCCAATGGTCCTGATATCAACGATGACTGGGAAGACTTCTGAGGTTTCGCCCCATTGAAAGCCGCTCTGCAAGGGCGGCTTTTCAGGCGGCTTGAAAATCGCTCCGGCTATATGTAATGATATATTATTACATATAGCCGGAGCAGACATGGTGGGAAATCTGGGCTCGACGCGCCTGAAGCGCCCTTTGAAAACCAATACGATGCAAAATTACGATGCGCTGCCTGCGCCGCTCAGGCGGTGGGTCGCGCAAGCCGCCCTGCCTTGGTCTGCCCGCTCGTGCCACAAGATCTGGTCACGCGCACAAGCGCGCGGAGAAGGCCTTTCCCAGATTATTACCCGTCTGGACCGCGCAGAAAAACGGGCACTTGAACGCGATCGTGCGGCCCGCTTCACATGACGCGTCGAATTTCCTCCAGCCAAAGTTGAGATTTCCTGCGCCGGATGTTATTTTGACCTCATGCCCAGCGTCGGGGCTTGGACGGCGTGCAACTCTCGGAGGACTATGTCCTGTCTCATCCTGAACTCGCAGCGGTCAATTCCGGTGCAATGGTGGTGCCTATGACTGCTAATATCGTGGCAAGTACCAATTTGAAAAGCGACCAAATTCTAGAACGCGTCCTCAGCTCGCTTGATGACGACAAGGCCGAAGAAATCGTTACGATCAATCTGGCCGGCCGGTCGTCGATCTCGGATCATATGGTGATTTGCTCTGGCCGCTCCAGCCGTCAGGTGGCCGCCATTGCCGAGAAACTTGCAGAGCGGCTGAAAGACGAATTCGGTATCATCTGCAAAATCGAGGGCAAAGAAGCCGGCGATTGGGTTTTGGTCGACGCGAATGATGTCATCGTTCATGTGTTCCGTCCGGAAGTGCGCGAATTCTACCAACTGGAAAAAATGTGGGTGCCGACGGGCGACCCCATCTGATCCGGATAGCCGCAAGATGAAAGTAACCGTTCTGGCGGTAGGCAGGCTGCGCAAAAGCCCAGAGTTGACGCTGATCACCGACTATCTCGACCGTTTCAACAAAGCGGGCCGTAGCCTTGGGCTGGGGTCCGCTTCGGTCGTTGAAGTCGAAGACAAACGCAATCTGGGAATGGCGGAAGAAGCCAAGCTGCTTGAACGCGCGATCCCCGAAGGGGCCGCGATCGTTACGCTTGACGAACGCGGGCAGGTTATTTCCTCGCCCGATTTCGCGGAAAAACTGGGTGGCTGGCGCGATCAGGCGCGGGATGTGTGCTTTATCATCGGTGGCGCGGACGGTATCGACCCTTCCCTGCGCCAGCGCGCAGATTTCTCGATCAGCTTCGGGAAAATGGTCTGGCCGCATATGTTGGTGCGCGTCATGCTGGCCGAACAGATCTATCGCGCCGGACAAATTCTGGCCGGTACCCCCTATCACCGCGTCTAACAGGGCAGATGATGCAAGCCTCTGAGTTCCAGATGTTTTCGGATGAGGCCCTGTCACCGCGCGGGATCGCTCTGCTGGGCTATCAACGCACGCGCCATATTTCGAGATCGGCCCAGAAAGCATGGAGTAACGGAGACCCTACCCCGCTGATGCAGGACGCAGAAACGCATCGTCGCGCCATATTCGACTCCGTCCTTGGTGAATTGCATGCCGATCACCAGCATCTGGCCGCAGCCCTTGCCAAAGCCCAGATAGAGCCGAAATCGGTGATCGATATCGGATGCGGTCAGGCTTTGGGGGATCTTTTCCTGCTGGTCGATCACGATCCGGCCTTCCTACTGATCGATATCGAGGAGACGCCGGAACAATACCATTTCTGGGCGGAGACAGGGGCGGGATATGCCTCGCTGGCCGAAGCGGCAGAGCTTTTGCGTCAAAACGGCGCCAAGCGGGTGCGCCGGATCAACCCGCGCAAGACGCCGGAGCAGATTGACGGGCTGCATGCCGATCTGGTCATCTCCACATTATCCTGCGGGTTTCACTACCCGATCCCGACCTATCTGCCGATCTTCCAAAAAACGTTGCGTATGGGCGGGGCCGTGGTTCTTGATCTGCGCCGCTCTTACGCCGATGAACCGGATGAGGCGTTGGAAACCCTGTTCAATGCCGCATTTTTAACTGAAATCCCTTGTTCCGAGCCAAAGGCGGCCCGAATTCTGTTCACCGCCGCTTGATCGCCGAATTTCGGAGAACCTGTCCGAGAAACTTGCCGCATGGCTGAGGAACGCTTATGCAGAACCTGCTGATTTGAAAGAGGCCGCCATGACCCATCCTAAGCCCGTTGTTCTTTGTATTCTTGACGGTTGGGGCGAACGCGCCGAGACGGTCGGCAACGCCCCTGCCCTTGCCAAAACCCCCAATATCGACCGGATCTGGGCCGAATGTCCGAAATCAACGCTGATCACCTTCGGCCCCGATGTCGGGCTGCCGACGGGACAGATGGGCAATTCGGAAGTGGGCCACACCAATATCGGTGCGGGCCGCGTGGTAGCGATGGATCTGGGCCAGATCGATCTGGCCATCGAGGACGGGTCGTTTTTCAAGAACGAGGCGCTGCTGGCCTTTACCGAGAAGATGAAGCAATCCGGCGGAACCGCCCATCTGTTCGGGGTGGTGTCGGATGGCGGCGTGCATGGTCATATCGAACATGTTCTGGCGGGATGCCGCGCGCTGGCCGAGGCCGGTGTTCCGGTTGTGCTGCATGCAATCACTGACGGGCGCGATGTGGCCCCCGACAGTGCGGCGCGCTTTATCGACGAACTGATGGACCGTCTGCCGGAAGGGGCGCGTGTGGGTACCGTGATCGGGCGTTATTGGGCAATGGACCGCGACAACCGTTGGGAACGTGTCGGGCGCGCCTATGACGCGATCACCAAAGCCGCAGGGGATGTGTCGCATGCCGAAACGCCTCAGGCAGCCGTCAAGCAAAGCTATGACGCGGGCAAGATGGATGAATTTATCGCGCCCACCGTCATCGGCGATTACAAGGGCACGCAATCGGGCGACGGTTTCTTCTGCCTCAACTTCCGCGCTGACCGTGCGCGCGAAATCCTCAAGGCCCTGGCTGACCCCGATTTTGCCGAAGACGGTATCGATACATCTGCCCGCCCCGAATGGGCGGCTCTGCTGGGCATGGTCGAATATTCCGACAGCCATAACGCCTATATGACAACCGCCTACCCCAAAAAGAAAATCGTCAATACGCTGGGCGAATGGGTCTCGAAACAGGGCAAGAGCCAGTTCCACCTTGCCGAAACCGAGAAATACCCGCATGTGACCTTCTTCCTGAATGGTGGCAAGGAAGAGCCGTGGGAGGGCGAGGACCGTTTCATGCCGAAATCGCCGAAAGTGGCGACCTATGATCTGCAGCCCGAAATGTCCGCCCCCGAAGTGACCGATAAATTCGTCGAAGCGATCGAGGCAGGCTACGACCTGATCGTGGTGAATTATGCCAACGGCGATATGGTAGGCCATACCGGATCGCTGGAAGCCGCGATGGCCGCCTGTGAAGAGATCGACCGCGATATCGGCCGCGTGCGCGAGGCTTTGGAAAAGGTTGGCGGCGCGATGGTCATCACCGCCGATCACGGCAACTGTGAAACCATGATCGACCCCGAAACCGGTGGTCCGCATACCGCGCATACCACCAATCTGGTGCCTGTCGCACTGGTGGGCGGGCCGGCTGATGCCAAGTTGCATACGGGCCGTCTTGCCGATCTGGCCCCGACGCTTCTGGGGCTGATGGGCCTGCCCGTGCCGGAAGAAATGACGGGCCAGAGCCTGATCGATCTCTGATGCGGTTCGGCTTTCGGTTTCTTGGTTCGGCCCTGTTTTATGGCCTGATGTCCGGTGCGATCTTTGCCGCAGGTAATCCGGCAATGGATAATGCTTTGCAAGCCGCGCAAAATCTGCGCGGTGCCATTGCCGCCATGGATGATGCGAAGACCAAATCCGAACGGATCGAAAGCCTGACTGCCACGATCAACGCCTACGAGCACGGGCTGAGTGCGCTGCGCGACGGATTGCGGCGCCTTGCCATTCGCGAAGCGGAAATCAAACAGAGCTTCGATGGCAAACGTGATGAAATCGGCAGGCTGCTGGGGGTGATGTCGTCCATGCAGCAATCCGACGGCCCGATGCTGCTGATGCATCCTGCGGGTCCGGTCGGCACGGCCCGCTCCGGCATGATCCTCGGATCGGTGACCCCTGCCCTGCAAGCGCAAGCCAAGGAGCTTTCGGTCAAGCTCGACGAGATCAAACAGATGCGCGACATCCAGCAAGGCGCAATCGACGTTCTGGCCAAGGGCATGGAATCTGTCCAGCGCGCGCGCACCCAGCTTGCCGAAGCCATTGCCAAGCGCGAGGCGCTGCCCGGACGTTATCTGGAAACGCCACAGGATCTTCAGCAGCTCGTGCAAAGCGCCGATACGCTGGAAGCCTTTGCCAGCGGCATTCTGGATCTGGACAGCGATATCGGCGCGCCGGTCAATGACTTCCAGTCTGCCAAGGGAAAACTGCCCCTGCCGGTGATCGGCAGTGTGTTACGCAAGTATAATGAGGCCGATGCCGCCGGTATTCGCCGCCCCGGCTGGGTGATCGCCACTGCCCCTTCGGCCTTGGTAACCGCCCCCTGGCCTGCAACTATTCGTTATCTCGGCCCGCTTCTGGACTACGGAAATGTGATGGTGATCGAACCATCGGACGGATATCTTTTGGTTCTGGCAGGGCTGGGAACCGTGTATGGAGAAACGGGTGACGTTGTGCCGCAAGGCGGTGCATTGGGCATGATGGGTGGCAAAGAACCAAGCGCCCGTGAATTCGGTGTCGAATTTGTCGACAGCGCCGTCAAAGGTAGTAGCGCCGACCGAACGGAAACGCTTTATATGGAATTACGCAAGGGCGACGAGCCGATCAATCCTGCTGATTGGTTTGCTCACGGCTCGAAATAATAGGACGGGATTGAGGTTAGGATGAGAAAACTGGTCATGGCGGCTCTGGGCGGAACGGTCGCAGGGATCGTGATGTCGACGCAGATCGCCGCGCCCCTGATGGCGCAGGAAGCGGATGACAATGCCGCGGTCTACGAGCAGCTCGACCTGTTCGGCGACATCTTCGAGCGTATCCGCAAGGATTATGTCGAGGAAACCGACCCCAAGAAGCTGATTGAAGCCGCTGTGAACGGGATGCTCAGCTCGCTCGATCCGCATTCGAGCTATATGCCGCCCGACGATTATCAGGATATGCAGGTCCAGACCCGCGGCAGCTTTGGCGGTCTTGGTATCGAGGTGACGCAGGAAGACGGCTTTGTCAAAGTCGTGTCCCCGATGGATGGGACCCCTGCCGCCGAAGCGGGCCTGAAAACCGGCGATTTCATCACCCATGTGAATGGGGAAAGCCTTCTGGGGCTGACCCTTGATCAGGCGGTCGATCTGATGCGCGGTCCCGTGGGATCCGAAATCACCGTCACCATCGCGCGCAAGGGCGAACAAGACCCCTTCGACGTGACCATGACCCGCGATACGATCAAGATGACCGCTGTGAAAGGCCGTCTGGAAGGATCGACCGTGGTGCTGCGGATTTCGACCTTTAACGACCAGACCTTCCCCAATCTCAAGCAGCAGCTTGAAGAGAAGGTGAAGGAAGCTGGCGGGATGGACAAGGTCTCGGGCTTCGTGCTGGATCTGCGCAACAACCCCGGTGGTCTTCTGACGCAGGCCATTGCAGTGTCGGATGCCTTTATCGACAAGGGCGAGATCGTGTCGACCCGCGGCCGCAACCCCGAAGACAGCGAGCGTTTCAACGCCACGCCGGGCGATCTGGCACAGGGCAAACCGATTGTGGTCCTGATCAATGGCGGCTCTGCCTCGGCATCCGAAATTGTGACCGGTGCCCTGCAAGACCATCGCCGTGCGATTGTGGTGGGCGAGAAGAGCTTTGGCAAAGGCTCGGTTCAGACCGTTATGCCGATCAAGAATGAAGGCGCGATGCGTCTGACCACCGCGCGCTATTACACCCCCTCGGGCCGGTCGATCCAGTCTTTGGGGATTGCGCCCGATATCGTTGTGGCCCAACCCGCCCCGCAAGCCAATGCGGAAGAGGATGATACGGCCAGCAGCGCAAGCCATATGCGCTCCGAGGCCGATCTGCGTGGCGTTCTCAGCAATGACTCGATGACCGAGGAAGAGAAAAAGCAGGCCGAAGAAGAGATGAAGCGTGCAGCCGATGCGGCAGAACTGCGCAAGCAGGACTACCAGCTGGCCTATGCGATCGATATCCTCAAAGGTCTGAGTGCTATCGCACCGGAGGTTGCCGAGAAGGCGGCCCAAGATGCGACAGAAGCGCCCGCCCCCGCGCCGCAAAAAGCAGAGACGAAAAAGTAACAGGACGGGGCCCTTCGGGGCCCCTTTTCTTTGAAGGACAACGGATATGCAGGATTTCAGCAAGCTCCCCTACCGGCCCTGCGTCGGTATCGTGCTGATCAATCACGACGGCCTGATCTGGGCCGGAAAGCGCATCGATGCCAAGGTCGACGCATGGCAGATGCCGCAAGGCGGTATCGACGAGGGTGAAAAGCCCAAAGAAGCCGGTCTGCGCGAGCTATGGGAGGAAACCGGCCTGACTGCGGATATGGTCGAAAAGCTTGGCAAGACCGAAGACTGGGTGACCTATGATCTTCCCGACGAGCTTTTGGGCAAGGTCTGGGGCGGAAAATATCGTGGCCAGAAACAGAAATGGTTCGCCTTCCGCTTTCTGGCCGAGGATAGCGCGGTCAATATTGCCACCGAACATCCCGAATTCTCGGAATGGGCATGGAAATCCGCCGACGAGCTGATCACCTCGATCGTGCCGTTCAAGCGCAAGGTCTATGAAACCGTTCTGGCCGAATTCAAAGATCTCGTGAAATAGCTCAAGCAGGCTGCGCGAGAGAGGCCGACACCCTGTCGCGCAGCGCCTCGGCCTCGGCCAGCAGCATCAGGCTGCGTTGGGCCTGTGCAGGATCGGGCTGCGGATAATCCGAACGGAAATGCCCGCCACGGCTTTCGCGGCGCTGATGGGCGGCACAGGCAATCAGTGTCGCGGTGGCCAGCATATTCTGGAAAACGATATTTTCCTCATTTCTCGACATTTCAGAAATAACAGAAATCGTTTTTTCCAGCCCCGCCTTATCCCGAATGACACCGACCCCATCCGTCATCGCCTGACGCAGCTTGGCGATAGTATCCGCGCAAGGCTGACGACCACCGGCGGCAAAATCCAATGTGACTTCGGGCGCATCACAAAGCGCGATTTCCTTGCCGATGTCATCCGCACAGATCCGGCCATAGACAAGCGCCTCCAGAAGCCCGTTCGATGCCAGCCGGTTGGCCCCATGTAACCCGGTCGAAGACGCTTCACCACAGGCCCAGAGGCCCTTCAGGCTAGTCCGGCCCAGCCTGTCAACCCAGATACCGCCCATATGGTAATGCGCCGCCGGAGCCACCGGAATGGGGGTCAAGGCCGGATCGATCCCCGCAGCCAGACAAGCCCGTGCGACAGACGGGAAACGCTCGTGTATCTCGGCACCGAGCACAGCGCGGGTATCCAGAACCGGCTGCCGGCCAGCCTGATATTCGCGGTAAACGGCACGGGCCACGATGTCGCGCGGGGCAAGCTCGGCATCAGGATGCTCGTCCAGCATGAAGCGCTGCCCCATGTTATTCAGCAAAACTGCGCCCTCGCCCCGCAAGGCTTCGGTCGCCAGAGGCGCAGGATCCAATCCGACAGCAATCGCCGTGGGATGGAACTGCACGAATTCGGCATCGGCAATCACAGCCCCTGCCCGCGCCGCCATGCCGATCACCTGCCCCCGTATCCGCGCCGGATTGGTCGTAACGGCAAACAACCCGCCCGAACCACCGCCGGCCATCAGGATCGCAGGCGCATGAAGCAGAACGCTTTCCGAGGGCTGGTCCGCGCGCGTCAGAAAGACACCGGTCACACGATCGCCGCTCTGGTGCAGATCAACGGCCATAACGCCCTCAAGGACCTGTATCGAAGGCGTGGCGCGCACGGTGGCAATCAGGCTTTGCATGATCTCGCGCCCGGCCTGATCGCCCTTGACCCGCACCACCCGCGCGGCGGAATGCGCCGCCTCGCGGGACATGACATAGCCGCCACTGGCATCACGGTCGAAAGGCGTTCCGATTTCGGTCAGGCGCAGAATATGTCGGGCCGCCTCGGAGGTGACCATCTGCGCGATTTCAGGCACCACAGTGCCCGCCCCCGCAATTTCGGTGTCACGCGCATGGGCTTCGAAACTGTCGGTTGCCGCCATAGCTGCCGCAACCCCACCCTGCGCCCAAACCGAAGATGCCCCCTCGCCCAGCTTTTCAGGCGAAATGACAAGAACCGGACGGGGCGCCAGCCGCATTGCCGCGTAAAGTGCCCCAAGCCCCGCGCCAATGATCACAACGCGACTGGTGGCAAGCTCGGTCACTTGGCGACCGCCTTCGAAAGCTCGATCATCCGCTCAACAGCGACCCGCGCCTTACCGGCCACCTCGGGATCGACTTCGACCGCTTCGGAGCCGGTATGCAGCGCCCAAAGGATCTTTTCGAGCGTGATCTTCTTCATATAGGGGCACATATTGCACGGACCGGTAAATTCGATCTCGGGCAAAGCGTCTGATATATTGGATGCCATAGAGCATTCCGTCACCAGCATCGCCTTGGCAGGTTTATTGGTGGTGACATAGTCGATGATCCCGCTGGTCGAACCGGAATAATCGCAGGCATCCACCACATCGGGTGGGCATTCGGGATGCGCAATGATCATGGTGCCCGGGTTCATCGCACGGAAATCATTGATATCTTCTGGCGTATATTGCTCGTGCACGATACAGGAGCCCTCCCACCAGACGATCTTTTTCTGCGGCACCATATTGGCAACGTTCTGCGCCAGATACTGGTCCGGCGTCATGATGATCGTCTCTTCGGGCAAGGCCGCCACAATCTGGGCCGCGTTCGAGGACGTGCAGCATATATCGGATGCCGCTTTCACCTCGGCGGTGGTATTCACATAAGACACAACCGGCGCGCCCGGATATCTGGCGCGCATCTGGGCAATCCCTTCGGCAGTGATGCTTTCGGCCAGCGAACAGCCTGCCTCGACATCAGGGATCAGCACCGTTTTCGCCGGATTGAGGATTTTCGACGTCTCGGCCATGAAATGCACACCGCATTGCACGATAATATCCGCCTCGACCTTGGTCGCTTCGATGGCAAGTTGCAGGCTATCCCCAACAACATCTGCCACGCCATGATAGATTTCCGGCGTCATATAGTTATGTGCCAGAATAACCGCGTTTTTTTCGGCCTTCAGCTTATTGATAGCCGCAATATAAGGGGCGTAACGGACAAAGTCCGGAAACGGAATAACCCGATCCATCTTCGCATGGATATCGGCCATAGAACTGGCCAGTTCGACCGAAGGTGTCAGGTCATAGACTTCGGCGAGCGTCGCGCGCATGGCGGTAAAATCAAGCATGGTTTCCTCCCAGCCCCTTCACTTGAGCCGCCCTTTACGCGATTTCCCCCAACAATAGAATGGAAAAATGGATTTCAGACTATGTTTTACCAATTAGTCAGCGTTTCCAGATTGCGTTTTCTCCCAGCTTCTCGACATAAGCGGCATGGGCCGCCGCCTCGATTTCGGTCACGCGGGAGGGCAGGGCCTGAGGACGTGGTGCAGGGCGCCAGATCTCGGAAGGGCCAGCATTTTGGGCATGCTGATCAAGATTAAGACCAAAGCCCGGCTGACGCCCGCCAATAAGTTCCAGATAGACTTCGGCCAGAATTTCACTGTCCAGAAGGGCCCCGTGCAGCGTCCGCGAGGAGTTATCGATAGAAAACCGCCGACATAGCGCATCAAGCGTGGCCGGAGACCCGGGAAACATCCGCCGCGCCATTGTCAGCGTATCGACCGCGCGGTCATCAGCGATCAACGGCTTTTTCACCCAGCCAAGTTCGGCATTGAGAAACCGCATATCGAATTTGGCGTTATGGATCACCAGCTTGGAATCCGGTCCGATAAAATCCAGAAAATCCTGTGCGATTTCAATGAATTTCGGTTTATCAGCCAGAAACTCATTCCCCAAACCATGCACCTGGAACGCCTCTGTCGGCATGTCCCGCTCGGGGTTGATATACTGGTGGTAGTGATTGCCGGTCGGCATATGGTTGAACAGCTCGACCGCACCGATTTCAACGATACGGTGGCCCTCGTTCGGTTCAAATCCGGTGGTCTCGGTATCAAGAACAATCTCACGCATGAGGCTTCTCCATGATCTGGTCAATCAGACGTCGCACATCCCGAGCCGCAGTTTCAACATCAAGCGTTTCGATGACATAGTCCGCGCGCGCACGTTTTTCCGCATCCGGCATCTGCTTGGACAGAATAAGCTCGAACTCCGCTTCGCTCATTGTTCCACGTGAAAGCACGCGCTGTTTCTGGATCTCGGCAGGGGCACTGACCACCAGAACGGCATCACAGACTTTATCGGCGCCGGTTTCAAACAAAAGCGGAATATCCAGAACAATCAGCGGCTCCTGCAAATGGGATGCCACGAACTCCGTCCGAGATTGCGCGGTCAACGGATGCACGATCGCCTCCAGCTGGACCATCGCCTCGGGTGTGTCTTTCAACAGCGCCTTCAATGCCTTGCGGTCAACCTTCCCATCCTTGACGGCATTCGGAAACTGCGCCGCGATCGGGGCAACGGCAGCGCCGCCCAGATCATAAAGCTGACGCACGACCGCATC
The DNA here is from genome assembly GCF_037949285.1 of Thioclava sp. GXIMD4216. Classification (NCBI taxonomy): domain Bacteria; kingdom Pseudomonadati; phylum Pseudomonadota; class Alphaproteobacteria; order Rhodobacterales; family Paracoccaceae; genus Thioclava; species Thioclava sp. GXIMD4216. The sequence continues at coordinate 476,736 of NZ_CP149926.1, read as the reverse complement.
CGCATCCCAAACCGGAATGGACGCAGCCGCAAAAAGAGCTGCCGTGGTCGATTTCCCCATTCCGATAGAGCCGGTCAGGCCCAATATGAAAGGACGGGTCATTGACCCAGAACCTCGATGCGCAGGGCCTCGGTTACCTCGGGACTTTGACCGAACCAGCGCTCAAACCCCGGACGTCCCTGATGCAACAGCATGCCCAGCCCGTCCACAATCCGGCATCCCTGCGCCTGTGCCTTTTGCAGGAAAGCCGTAAGCAGCGGAATATAGACGATATCTGTTGCCAATGCGGTTTCCGGTAACAGATCCAGCGAGATGTCGAATGGCGGTTGGCCCTCCATTCCCAAAGACGTGGTATTAACCGCTGTTGCCACCCCGTCAAAAATGGCTGCGGCCTCCTCCCAGTCATACACCCTGACCTTCGGACCGAAGCTTTCGGCCAGCGCCTCGGCACGGGCCTTGGTGCGGTTGCACAGCCGGATTTCAGGCACACCAGCTTCCAACAGGGAAACAATAATGGCCCGCGCAGCCCCACCAGCCCCTAGAACAGCGGCAGGACCCGCCGATGGTTCCCAATCGGGAGCGCTTTGCCGTAAATTCGCGATAAAACCATAACCATCCGTATTATCGGCAAAAATACTGCCATCTTCCGCCAGAACCAGCGTATTGGCAGACCCGATCAGCTTAGCACGGTCGCTGACCTCATCTGCCAGCGCCAGAGCTGCCTCCTTGTGGGGAATGGTAATATTCACCCCCACAAATCCGGCCTTATGCAAGCCGCGCAAAACCGCTTCCAGATCCGCAGGCGCGACATCCATCGGCACATAATAACCTGACAAGCCATAGCTGCGCAGCCAGAACCCGTGCAATGCCGGAGAACGTGAATGCGACACGGGATGACCGATCACACCGGCCAGCGGAATTTTCTTATGGCTCATGTTGTCAGCTCCCCACGCGCACGCAACCAGTTCAGAAACTCCATTAACGGCAGTCCCAATACGTGGAAATAATCGCCTTCCACCTTGGAAAACAAGCGCACACCCTCTTCTTCAAGCTTGTAGCATCCGACAGCCTGCCGGATAGACTCCCAGTTACGCGTGACATAATCCTCGATAAACCCTTCCGAGAGATCATGCATCGTCAGGCGCACAACGCCGACATGCCGCCAGAGCGGTTCATTATCACGTATGATCACAGCCGCCGACAAAAGCTTATGCGTCTTGCCCGAAAGAGCGCGTAACTGTTCAATCGCCGCTTCCTGGGTGTCCGGCTTGGAAAAGATCCGCCCCTCCAGATCAAGCACCTGATCCGCCCCCAGAACCATGACGCCAGCGACGCTGCGCGAGAGCTTCTTGGCTTTCATCTCGGCCAGAAAATCAGCGACATCACGCGGCGATGCACCTTCTGCCTGCATCGAGGCACGGATCATCTCTTCATCGATACGGGCGGGTTTTGCCACGATTTCCAGCCCCGCATTGCGCAGCAATTGGGCCCGAATTTCGGACTGGGACGCCAGCAGGATGGGGATAGTCATGTGGATAAGCCTCTCGGTAACCGTATGTATAAAACAGGGGATAACCCCGACAGGCGATTTCCTCCACAGTTATCGGCAGGTTTCACGCAGCTTCGAAGATATTTTTCCACCTGTGAGAAGAGTCTTCCTCAGTCTGTGAGCGACTCATATAGGTTAACTTTTCCCACCAGTTTATCCACAAGCCGAATCGGACTTTGCAAACTTTGCAAACATTTGAAAACATGATTTTTTCTTGTTAAATCGTGCAGGTTATCGACTCTGTGGGCAAATAGTTTATCCACTGTGGATAAATCAGGGAATAACGGTGAATCCACAGTATCCACAGGGCCTATAATCATCTTCTATTCTTTCTTAATTATATTTTTATTTTTAGAGAGAGATTGGCGCCTAACACCGGAGACCAAGCCATGCTGACAGCCGTGCAAGATTTTCTCGCGATCTATTATCCGTGGATCAAAGCCTTCCACGTGATGTCGGTGCTGGCGTGGATGGCAGGGCTGTTCTATTTGCCACGGCTCTTCGTGTATCACGTGGAAGGGCTCAAGAAGCAGGGTGTCACAGCGGGTTCGGAAATGGATCTTCTGTTCCAGCATCAGGAGCGTCTGCTTTTGAAAGCGATCATGAACCCTGCGATGATCTCGGCATGGAGCTTCGGTCTGTGTCTGGTTCTGATCCCTGGCGTTGTTGACTGGACGATGGCGTGGTCGTGGGTCAAAGCGGCTTCGGTGATCGGGATGACGTGGTTTCATCACTGGCTTGGATTGCGCCGGAAAGATTTTGTGAATGGCCGCAATACCCGTAGCGGCAAAACCTACCGGATGATGAACGAGCTCCCCACGCTTTTCATGGTTCTGATTGTCATCGCCGTGATCGTGAAATTCTAGGCAATCGTTGACTCGCGGGCGATTTTGATCTAGCGCAGGACAAAACCCCGACCGTCCTGGCCGGGAGTCGTTCCAATTACATCGAGATTTCGTTTCGGCTGGCCCGAAAGCGAGGGGAATTCATGACCGAAGAGCGTCCGCATCCCGAAGACGAGCGTCTGAATCTGGCTGACCTGAAGGCGAAAAGCCCCAAGGCATTGCTGGCTATGGCCGAAGAGTGGGAAATCGAGAACGCCTCGACCATGCGCAAGGGCGAAATGATGTTCGCACTGCTGAAAGCGCATGCCGAAGAAGACATCACCATTGGCGGGGACGGGGTTCTGGAAGTGTTGCAGGACGGTTTCGGCTTCCTGCGCTCGACCGAGGCCAACTATCTGCCGGGTCCGGACGATATCTATGTCTCGCCCGACATGATCCGCCAGCATGCGTTGCGCACTGGCGACACCGTCGAGGGCATCATCCGCTCTCCGGGCGAAAACGAACGCTATTTCGTGCTGACCAAAGTCGAGAAAATTAACTTTGAAGAGCCCGAAAAGGCGCGTCACAAGGTTGCTTTTGATAACCTGACGCCGCTTTATCCCGACGAGCGCCTGAAAATGGAGATCGAGGACCCGACGATCAAGGATCGCTCGGCACGGATCATCGATCTGGTTGCTCCGATCGGGAAGGGGCAGCGGTCGCTGATCGTGGCACCGCCGCGGACCGGTAAAACGGTTCTGCTGCAGAATATCGCCACCTCGATCGAGAAAAATCACCCCGAGTGCTATCTGATCGTGCTTCTGATCGACGAACGTCCGGAAGAGGTGACCGATATGCAGCGTTCGGTGAAGGGGGAGGTTGTTTCCTCGACCTTCGACGAACCGGCAACGCGCCACGTGGCCGTGTCCGAGATGGTGATGGAAAAAGCCAAGCGTCTGGTTGAACACAAGCGCGATGTGGTGATCCTGCTCGACTCGATCACCCGTCTGGGGCGCGCGTTCAACACCGTGGTGCCGAGCTCGGGCAAGGTTCTGACCGGTGGTGTGGATGCCAACGCGCTTCAACGCCCTAAACGCTTCTTCGGGGCGGCACGGAACATCGAAGAGGGCGGGTCGCTGACAATCATCGCGACCGCGCTGATCGATACCGGTTCGCGCATGGATGAGGTCATCTTTGAGGAATTCAAAGGGACGGGGAACTCGGAGATCGTGCTGGACCGCAAGGTGGCCGACAAGCGCGTCTTCCCGGCGATGGATATCCTTAAATCCGGTACGCGGAAAGAGGATCTGCTGGTTGAACAGAAGGATCTGCAGAAGACCTATCTGTTGCGCCGCATCCTCAACCCGATGGGCACGACCGATGCGATCGAGTTCCTGATCTCGAAGCTCAAACAGACCAAAACGAATTCGGAATTCTTCGACTCCATGAACGGTTAATCCGTTCCCGAGAGGGATATGATGGATACGATCTTTGCACTGGCCACTGCCCGCGGAAAAGCGGGGGTGGCCGTTATTCGTATTTCCGGGCCGAAAGCCTGGGAAGCTGCCTCGCGTCTTTGCGGGACATTGCCGCCTGCGCGACAGACCGCGCTGCGTGTGTTGCGGCTAGAGGGTGAGGCGCTGGACGAGGCAGTGGTGCTGCCCTTTGCCAAGGGGCATAGTTTTACCGGCGAAGAGGTCGTAGAATTCCATATCCACGGAGCCGTGGCGACAGTGAGTGCGGTTTTGCGGGCCTTGGGCACGAATCCCGACCTCCGAATGGCGGAAGCGGGCGAATTCACCCGCCGCGCGATGGAGAATGAGCGCTTGGATCTTTCTCAGGTCGAAGGTCTGGCTGATCTCATCGAGGCGGAAACAGAATCCCAAAGAAAACAGGCTCTTAAAGTTCTGTCTGGCTCTGTCGGGAAGGTCGTGGACGGCTGGCGAGAGCGGTTGGTCAGAGCTGCAGCGCTGTTGGAAGTGACCATCGACTTTGCCGATGAAGATGTACCGGTCGATGTGACGCCTGAAGTTCTTGCGGAAATTGATGCCGTTCAAAGCAGTTTGAGCGAGGAAATCCGGCGTTTTGGCGCAGCCGAGCGTATTCGCGATGGTTTCGAGGTGGCGATTGTTGGCCGTCCTAATGCTGGAAAATCAACACTTCTCAATGCGTTAGCGGGAAGAGAGGCCGCAATTACTTCCGAGATTGCCGGCACGACAAGGGATGTGATCGAAGTTCGCATGGATCTGGCGGGATTGGCGGTTACATTACTGGATACCGCCGGATTGCGGGAGACCACAGATATTGTCGAAGCGATTGGAGTAGATCGCGCGATCAGTCGAGCCAAAGACGCCGATCTGCGGGTTTTCTTGCTGGATGGGGAAGAGTTACCTCTCCTAGAGCCACATGCGGGAGATCTGATCGCTTATGGAAAAGCCGATATTGTAAGCGGGGAAGGGCTTCGCGTGTCAGGAAAAACCGGCGCGGGAATAGACCAGCTTGTTGCCGAGATTACGCAGCGTCTTCTTGCTCAAGCCGAGGGGGCAGGGATCATGACGCGGGAACGACATCGTGATGCACTCATTAATGCAAACCGGGCTTTGGATTCGGCGCGAAATGAGGTAATGAGCAGTTTCGACCGTCCTGAACTTTCTGCGGTTTATCTGCGGGAGGCCGCTCGGTCTTTGGAATCTCTGTTGGGCAGGGTGGATGTCGAGAATCTCTTGGATGAGATATTCTTGAGTTTTTGCATCGGGAAATAGGAGTGTTTCACGTGAAACATTTTGACGTTATTGTTGTCGGCGGCGGACATGCCGGAACCGAAGCAGCCCATGCAGCCGCTCGCATGGGCGCAAAGACTGCGTTGGTCACACTTCGCCGTGAGGCGATAGGCGTTATGTCGTGCAATCCGGCGATAGGGGGGCTTGGTAAGGGGCACCTTGTTCGCGAGATTGACGCGATGGACGGTGTTATGGGTGTTGCAGCCGATAGGGCAGGGATCCAGTTCCGTCTTCTTAACCGGCGCAAAGGGCCCGCGGTTCAGGGACCAAGAGCCCAAGCGGACCGAAAGCTTTATCGTCAGGCGATGGCTGATCTTACAGCTCAACAGGCCAATCTTGAGGTCGTTGAAGGCGAAGCCGTTGATCTTGTGATTAAAAATGGTCGCATTGCCGGTGTGATGCTTGCAGATGGCGCAGAAATAGAATGTCAGTCGGTCGTCTTGACGACTGGCACGTTTTTGCACGGTGTTATCCACATCGGTGATAAAAGCTATCCTGGTGGACGCATGGGAGATCGCCCGTCCGTTCCGCTTGCCGATAGGCTGAAAGCCTTGGATCTCCCTCTGGGGCGCCTTAAAACAGGCACGCCACCAAGGTTGAACGGTAAGACCATTGATTGGTCAATTCTTGAAAGTCAGCCCGGTGATGATGATCCGGCCATGTTCAGTTTTCTGAATAAGAAGCCGCTGGTGCGGCAGATCTCTTGCGGGATCACGCATACCAACGAAGTGACGCATCAGATTATTCGCGAAAATCTGTCCCGTTCAGCAATGTATGGGGGACATATTGAAGGGATAGGGCCGCGGTATTGCCCTTCAATCGAAGATAAGATTGTTCGATTTGCGGATAAGACATCGCATCAGGTCTTTCTGGAGCCAGAGGGACTTGATGATGATACCGTATATCCTAACGGTATTTCGACGTCTCTTCCCGAAGACGTTCAACATGAATATGTGCGTTCGATGCGAGGGCTTGAGAATGTTGAAATTCTCCAACCCGGATATGCGATCGAATATGATTACGTCGATCCGCGCAGCTTAAATTCCTCTTTGGAAATGCGCGCGCAACCCGGATTGTATCTGGCGGGGCAAATTAATGGCACCACTGGATACGAAGAAGCTGCTGCGCAAGGCCTGGTTGCCGGTCTGAATGCCGCGGCTGCTGCGCTAGGGCGGGAGCAGGTCCAGTTTTCGCGCACGCAGAGCTATATCGGTGTGATGGTTGATGATCTTATCACCCGCGGAGTAACGGAACCTTACCGCATGTTTACATCGCGAGCGGAGTTCCGGCTTTCCCTTCGGGCAGATAACGCCGATCAACGTTTGACCCCACTCGCATTGGAAATCGGCTGCGTATCCGATGTTCGGACCGCCGCATATCTGGCAAAACAAGAAGCGATGGACGCAGGGCGCGCGCTTATGGAAGCCTGTGTTCTGACGCCGAAAGAGGCGATCTCTCATGGGTTCAAGGTTAATCAAGATGGACAGCGTCGGTCTGCATTTTCCTTCCTGTCTTTCCCTGACATAACTTTTGACGATATGGCGCGGGTATTCCCTGAACTTCAGGATATCGGTCCCGAAATTTCCGATCAGTTAGCGAAAGACGCGCTTTACGCAAATTATCTTATCCGTCAGGAGCGAGATATTGCAGCAATGCAGCGCGATGAAGCTTGGAAAATTCCTGAGGATTTTGACTATTCGGGTCTGTCTGGTCTTTCGAACGAACTCCGGCTCAAACTCGGCAAGGCACAACCTAGCACTCTTGGACAGGCGGGGCGTGTCGATGGTGTGACACCAGCTGCGTTGGCGTTGATTCTGGCGAAACTGCGCCAGTCGCGGAAACAGAAGTCAGCGTGAGGCGCAGCTATGGAGCCTAATTTCCTCATTGATGTTTCACGTGAAACAATCGAGCGTTTCGAAATTTATGAAGCGCTGGTCAAAAAGTGGAATCCTGCGATCAATCTTGTGGCGAAATCGACGATATCGCAGTTTCAGAAACGGCATCTGGCAGATTCTATTCAAATTTATGACCCGACGCTATCATGGAAGCGCTGGGTCGATTTGGGATCTGGCGGCGGTCTACCGGGGATAGTTGTGGCAATTTTGGCGGCCCAACATAATCCGGCAGCTCAGGTGCATCTTGTTGAGAGCGATCAGCGCAAATGCGCATTTCTGATGACTTGCATTCGCGAGTTGTCTATTTCGGCGCAGGTTCACAGCCAGAGAATTCTGGATATCCCTTCGTTACAAGCCGATGTTATTTCAGCGCGGGCCTTGGCTGCCCTTGACATGCTTCTTGACTTCTCAACCTACCACCAGCGTGAAAATGCTATTTTCCTTTTCCCGAAAGGGGTGAATTGGAAAAGTGAAGTGCTCGAGGCGCAAAAGTCATGGACCTTCAAATATGAAGCTTTTAGAAGCAACACAGATCCAGATGCAACAATACTAAAAATCTCAGGAGCAGAGCGTGTCTGACCGTTCCTTGATAAAGGCGCCGCGTATTATTGCGGTGACCAACCAGAAGGGTGGCGTAGGAAAAACCACTACGGCGATCAACCTTGCCAGCGCACTGATCGAGCAGGGCTGCCGTGTTCTTGTGGTTGATCTTGATCCGCAGGGAAACGCATCGACCGGGCTTGGGTTGGAACTCGAAGATCGTGATTACAGCACCTATGATCTGCTGACGGGGGAGGCAGACGTTGGTGATATTGTTGTCAAAACGCAATGGGACGGCCTGTGGCTCAGTCCTGCAACAACTGATCTGGCCTCTGCCGATATGGAACTCCATGATGCCGATCAGCGCAGCTTCCTGCTTCAGAAGGCGCTACGTTCCGAAGACATCAATGATCTTGAACTGGATTATATCCTGATTGATTGCCCGCCGTCCTTAAGTCTTCTGACGGTTAATGCGATGGTGGCAGCAGATTCCGTGCTTGTGCCGCTTCAGGCCGAATTTTTCGCACTTGAGGGTCTATCGCAGCTGATGCTGAGTGTTCGAGAGGTGCGGCAGGGCGCGAACCCGAATTTGCGCATCGAGGGGGTCGTTCTCACCATGTATGATGTCCGTAACAACCTCTCGCAGCTGGTCGAAGCCGATGCACGGGCGACTTTGGGCGAAATCGTCTTCAAAACGATGATTCCGCGCAATGTCCGGATCTCTGAAGCGCCGTCTTATGCGCAATCCGTTTTGCATTATGATAGCGGGTCACGCGGGGCGAAAGCCTATCGTGCTCTTGCAAAAGAATTATTGGAGCGCCACGAAGGCGCAAATCGCAGGGGGGCACATGAGCAAGAAGCCTGAACGCCGGGGGTTGGGGCGCGGATTGAGTGCCCTGATGGCTGATGTAAATATTGAACCGAACCAGGATAATACGGTGCCGCGTCGTCCCGAAAGTTTCATCCCGATCGAGAAGATCGAACCCAATCCCGAACAGCCGCGCCGTCATTTCGACGAGCAGGCGCTTCAGGAGCTGGCGGATTCTATTCGTGAGAAGGGTGTCATTCAGCCGCTCATCGTCAGGGTGCATCCTTCTAAAAGCGATATGTACGAGATCGTTGCGGGGGAACGCCGCTGGCGGGCGTCGCAACTGGCGCAGTTGCACGAGCTTCCGGTCATTATTCGGGATTTCAACGACACCGAAGTTCTTGAAGTCGCCATTATCGAGAACATTCAGCGTGCAGACCTCAATCCTCTGGAAGAGGCGCTGAGCTATCGCCAGTTGATGGATCGTTTCGGTCATACGCAGGAAAAGGTGGCCGAGGCTCTTTCGAAAAGCCGCAGCCATATTGCGAATCTTTTGCGCCTTCTCAATCTGCCCGACGAAGTTCAGGAATATTTGCGCGACGGGCGTCTGACCGCCGGTCATGCGCGCGCAATGATTACCGCCGACGATCCGATCGGTTTGGCGAAAGAAGCGGTGTCAAAAGGTCTTTCGGTTCGCGAAGTCGAGCGTAAGGCCAAGTCTCCGACAGCCGAGAAAAAGCCGAAAAACCGCCCTGTGATTGAAAAGGATGCGGATACTCGTGCGCTGGAAGCCGATCTTTCCGCGACAATCGGCATGAAGGTCGAGATCAATCATAGAGGCGAAGAGGGCGGGACGGTTGTTCTCAGCTATAAAGATCTCGAGCAGCTTGATGCAATCTGTCAGATGCTGACAAAACTTTAATCCGGCATCAGTTCACGGATAACCGCATTGAGAACCGCGCGACCTTCACGGGTGGCGCGGATTTTCGTTTGATCCGTCTCTAACATGCCGATATCGACAAGATAGGCGATGCGATCCTGTGGCAGTTGCGCGCCGCTTAGTGCTTCGTAGCGTGTCACATCCAGACCCTCCTGAAGCCGCATGCCGAACAGCAGGAATTCAATCACTTCCTCACTGCGCGGCAGAGCCTCGCGGGAAAGCTCGCCAGACCCCGTTTTGCGGACCTGATCTATCCATGCACCGGGTTGTTTGAGGGTGTCCGTCGCATGGCGGATCCCATCATGGGTCAAACGACCATGTGCGCCTGGACCGATACCGGCATAGTCACCATAGCGCCAGTAAATCAGGTTATGCCGGCTTTCAGAGCCTTCTTTCGCATGGTTAGACACTTCATAGGCCGGAAAACCGGCCGATTCCGCTATATCTTGTGTCAGCAGATACATATCCGCAGCACTGTCATCATCGGGCAATCCCTTCAGAAGTCCACGCTCTGCCCGTGCACCGAAAACAGTGCCTTCCTCAACTGTCAGTTGATAAAGCGAAAGGTGGTCAATCGCCATCGACAGCGCCTCCGAGAGCTCTTTGCGCCAGTCGGACAGGGTCTGGTCTTGTCGTGCATAGATCAGATCGAAGCTCACGCGATCAAAGACGGAACGCGCGATATCAAAGGCTTTGCGGCCTTCCGCAACCGAATGCATCCGCCCCAGTTTACGCAGATCGGCATCGTTCATGGCCTGCATGCCCATCGACACACGGTTAACGCCCGCTTCGGAATAGGCTCTGAAGCGACCCGCTTCGATGCTCGTGGGGTTCGCCTCCAGCGTGATCTCGAGATCATTCGACATGCGCCAGCTTTTGCGCACGCGGGTCAGAATGGCGTCAACCACATCCGGATCCATCAGCGACGGCGTGCCGCCACCGAAAAACACCGTGTTCAGCACACGGCCCCCGGTTTCACCTGCGAGACGGTCGATTTCCGATAGATAGGCCTCGGCCCAGACTTTCTGGTCGATAGAGGCCGTGACATGGGAATTGAAATCGCAATAGGGACATTTTGCGGCGCAGAATGGCCAATGGATGTAAAGTCCGAACCCTCCGGCGCGCCAATCTTCAATAGCAGTCGTCATGGGCGCACTCCGGTGGTGGGTGCCACGTGTTTCACGTGGCACAACAGGTCAGGCAGGCTCGAAAGCCTCGGTCAGTTTCTTGAAGGCGGCCGCGCGATGCGACAACTGGTTTTTGCGCTCGTGGCTCATCTCGGCGAAGGTATGGCTCGAGCCTTGCGGCTGGAACATCGGGTCATAGCCATGCCCCTGTTCGCCGCGCATAGGCCAGACAAGATGACCCTCGCAGATGCCTTCGAAGACCTCGTCATGCCCGTCCGGCCATGCCAGAACGAGGGTCGAGCAGAACCGGGCCGTGCGTGGCCGGTCAGCGCCGGATTTTTCGCACTCGGCCCATGTCTTTTCCATCGCCATCTTGAAATCGCGGCCATTGGGGGTCTCTGCCCAATCGGCGGTATAGACACCGGGCGCCCCGCCCAGACAATCCACCTCGATGCCGCTATCGTCCGACAGCGCGGGCAGGCCGGTGGCTTTGGCGGCGGCATGGGCCTTGATCCGTGCATTGCCGACAAAGGTGGTTTCCGTCTCGTCCGGCACGGGAAGATCCAGTTCGGCGGCACCTACGCATTCGATGCCATAGGGTTTCAGAAGTTCCGATATTTCTTCCAGCTTGCCGGCGTTATGGGTCGCGACAAGCAGTTTTTTCTCTGTGAATTTTCTCATCCAATAGCGTCCTTCTGTGCGGCAACCAGTTCTGCAATCCCGCTTTCGGCAAGATCCATCAGCTGGTTCATCTGATCGCGGGTATAGGTAGAGCCTTCTGCCGACATTTGTACCTCGATCAGCTTACCCTTGCCGGTCATGATGAAATTGCCGTCCACACCGGCCTCGCTATCCTCGGCATAATCGAGGTCGCAGACATTCTGGCCCGCATAGATCCCGCAGGAGACAGCCGCCACATGGTCGATCAGCGGATCGGAGGTGATGATCCCCTTGGCCAGCAGTTTGTTGGTGGCAAGACGCAGCGCCACCCAGCCACCGGTGATCGAGGCGCAGCGCGTGCCGCCATCGGCCTGAATGACATCGCAGTCAATCACGATCTGCCGCTCGCCAAGGGCGCTCCGGTCAAGCCCTGCACGCAAGGCCCGACCGATCAGGCGCTGGATCTCGACGGTGCGGCCACCCTGTTTGCCAGCGGCGGCCTCGCGACGGGTGCGCGAATGGGTGGCGCGGGGTAGCATGCCATATTCCGCCGTTACCCAGCCAAGACCGGTATTTTTCAGGAACGACGGCGCGCGGTCTTCGATGGTTGCGGTGCATAGCACGTGGGTGTCGCCCACCTTGATCAGGCAGGACCCTTCGGCATGTTTGGTAACACCGGTCTCGATAGTGACCTTGCGCATTTCGTTGAGGTTCCGTCCTGAGGGCCGCATATCCGCTCCTTTGGTGTAAATCGTCCTGCCCCATTTGCGCGCCTTCCTCGTATGATGCAAGGGCTCAGGACAGATTGACGATCGCTCTCGCAACCCGTTTACTGCGGCTCAGGAGTTTTGAGACCATGACAGAGCAAAAACAGACCCTGACAGAGCTGAATGACCGCTCGCGCGAGGTATTCCGCCGCGTGGTCGAGGGCTATCTGGAAACCGGCGATCCGGTCGGCTCGCGTAGCCTGACCCGCATGATGAGCGAAAAGCTTTCGGCGGCAACCATCCGCAATGTGATGAACGATCTCGAATTCCTCGGTCTGCTGGACAGCCCGCATATTTCGGCGGGGCGGGTGCCGACGCAGATGGGGCTGCGGATGTTTGTCGACGGTTTCATGGAGGTCGGCACATTGGGGGCCGAGGACCGCGCGGCGCTGGATGCCAGCGTTGGCGGCAATGATCCCGATCTAGGCAATCTGATGGACCGCGTCGGCTCGGCACTGTCGGGAATGACGCATGGGGCGAGCCTTGTTCTGTCGCCCAAGCAGGAAGCGCCGATCAAACACATCGAATTTGTGGGCCTTGCGCCCGACCGTGCGCTGGTGGTGCTGGTTTTTGCCAATGGTCAGGTCGAAAACCGTGTCTTCACACCGCCGCCCGGCCAGACGCCATCCTCGCTACGGGAGGCGGCGAATTTCATCAACTCGCTGGCCGAGGGGCGCACCCTGACCGAGCTGCGCCACGTGATGGCCGATGAAATCAGAAACCGCCGTGCCGAGCTGGACACGCTGGCGGCTGATCTGGTCGAGCAGGGGCTGGCCGAATGGGAGGACAAGGGCACCTCTTACGAACGCCTGATCGTGCGCGGACAGTCGAATCTTCTGGAGCAGATCTCCGATCTCGACCGTATCCGCACCTTGTTTGATGATCTGGAACGCAAGCGTGACATCGCGGAATTTCTCGATCTGGCGCAGGACGGGGACGGTGTGCGCATTTTTATTGGCTCCGAGAACAAGCTTTTTTCACTTTCGGGTTCCTCTCTGGTGGTAAGTCCCTATATGAACGCTGATCGAAAGATAATCGGTGCGATTGGCGTCATCGGCCCGACACGGCTGAATTACGGGCGGATCGTGCCGATCGTGGACTATACAGCGCAACTGGTCGGGCGGATGCTGTCGGGCCGGGGCAAAGGATGAAACGCATGAGCGACAAAAAAGACGAAATGAGCGAAGATCAGGTTCATCTCGACGAGACGTTCGAAGACATCATGAACGAAGGCGAGGGCGAGCTTGAAGCCCTGCGTGCCGAACGCGACGAGCTGCGCGACCGCTGGATGCGCGCATTGGCCGATGCCGAGAATTCGCGCAAGCGTGCCGATAAAGAACGCCGCGATGCCGAAAATTACGGTGGGTCGCGTCTGGCCCGCGACATGCTGCCGGTTTTCGACAATATGCAGCGTGCGCTGAACGCTATCTCGGACGAGCTGCGCGAAAAAGCCGAGGCGCTGATCGAGGGCGTCGAACTGACCCAGCGCGAGTTGCTGAACGTCTTCGAAAAGCACGGTATCAACCAGATCGCGCCGCAGGTGGGTGACAAATTCGACCCGACCCATCACGAAGCGATGTTCGAAGCCCCCGTGCCGAACACCGTGGCGGGCGACATCATTCAGGTGATGGATGTGGGCTTTATGATCCACGACCGTCTGCTGCGTCCGGCCAAGGTCGGTGTCAGCTCGACGCCGAAGTGATGTTTCACGTGACGCATTGAAAAGGGGGCCGCTTGGCCCCCTTTGTCATTTCAGCATCTCGCGCAGCTCATAAAGCGCCTGTAGCGCCTCGCGCGGGGACAGGTCATCGGGATTGATCCCGCTCAGGCGTTCTTCCAGCGGGCTGGGGCCTTGCGGCACTGGCGCAGGCGGCGGCGCAGAGGCGAAAAGCGGCAGATCATCAATCAGCATCTGTTTCTTGGCACCGCTGTCACGGTCGCCTTTTTCCAGCATATCCAGCACCGATTTCGCGCGTGATACCACGCTATCGGGCAGACCCGCTAAGCGCGCGACCTGCACCCCGTAGGACCGGTCTGCCGCACCCTTCTTCACCTCATGCAGGAAGATCACATCGCCCGCATGTTCCTTCACGCTGACGGTCGCATTTTCCACCCCGTCCAATTTGGCGGAAAGCGCGGTCATCTCGTGGTAATGGGTCGCAAAAAGGGCACGGCAGCGGTTGGTGGCATGTAGATGCTCCATCACCGCCCAAGCAATCGACAGCCCGTCATAGGTGGCGGTGCCGCGCCCGATCTCGTCCAAAATCACCAGCGCACGGTCATCGGCCTGATTGAGGATCGCTGCGGTTTCGACCATCTCGACCATGAAGGTCGAGCGCCCCCGCGCCAGATCATCGGCGGCCCCCACACGGGAAAACAGCTGGCTCACCAGCCCGATATGCGCCCGTTCCGCAGGCACAAAGCTGCCCGCCTGCGCCAGTAGCGCGATGATCGCATTCTGCCGCAGGAAGGTCGATTTACCCGCCATATTCGGGCCGGTCAGCAGCCAGATCGCAGGCGTGCTGTCTTTGGTCAGCCCGCAATCATTGGCGATAAACGGCGTGCCCGAGCGCTTGAGCGCATGTTCCACCACCGGATGCCGCCCTGCGGTGATTTCAAACGCGCGGGAGCTGTCGATCTCGGGGCGGACCCAGTCACCCGAGCGCGCCAGGTCGGCAAAAGCACAGCCCAGATCAATCTTGGCCAGCGCACGCGACGCTTCGCCGATCGGCCCTGCCTGATCCATGATCGCGGCTTTCAGCCTGTCATAGAGCCGCTTTTCGATCTCCAGCGCCCGCGCACCGGCATTATGGATGCGCGTTTCCAGCTCTGACAGCTCTACGGTGGTGAAACGCACCTGATTGGCGGTGGTCTGACGATGGATGAATTTCTCGGACAGGGGCGGCGACAGCATCTTCTCGGCATGGGTCGAGGTGCATTCGATGAAATAGCCCAGCACGTTGTTATGCTTGATCTTCAGGCTCGAAATGCCGGTTTCCTCGACAAATCCGGCCTGCATACCCGCAATCACGCCGCGCCCCTCGTCGCGCAGGCGGCGCGTTTCGTCGAGTTCCTCATCATAGCCCTGCGCGATAAACCCGCCATCACGCGCCAGCAGCGGCGGCTCGGCAATCAGGGCGGCATCCAGCAGCGCCACCAGCGCATCATGGCCCTGTAGTGCCTGCGCCGCATCCTGTAACAAACGCGGAGCCTCAGAGCCTGTGATCACATCATAAAGCCCGCCCGCCTGACCTAAGCCATTGCGGATCGCGGCCATATCGCGCGGGCCGCCGCGGTCCAGCGCCAGCCGCGACAGGGCGCGGTCCATATCGGGGCAGCGCTTCAGATCAGACCGCAGGTCTTCGGTAAAACGGGTCTGTTCCACGAGAAACGCCACCGTGTCATGGCGGGCATGGATCTGCGCCAGATCGCGCGAGGGGGCCGCCACGCGACGTTCCAGCAGACGCGCCCCACCCGCCGTCACAGTGCGGTCGATAACGTTCAGCAAAGACCCTTCACGCCCGCCTGACAGAGCCTGTGTCAGTTCCAGATTGCGCCGCGTCGAGGCGTCGATCTGCACGATGGTGCCTGCCTCTTCGCGCTGGGGGCGGCGCAGAAGTGGCAGTTTGCCGCGTTGGGTCAGGTCGAGGTAGTCGACAATCGCGCCCATGGCCGAAAGCTCGGCACGGGTGAAACTGCCAAAGGCCTCAAGCGAGCCCACCTGATAGAGATCGCGCAGCTTCTGTTCACCCGAGGCACTGTCAAACACCGCCCGCGCCAAGGGGGTCACGGCGGCCCTCACATCCTCGATCACCTCGCGGAAGGCCTCTTCGCCGCTATCCGACACCAGCACCTCGCGTGGTGTCAGGCGGGCCAGTTCCGGTCCCAGACGCGTAGGCGCACAGGCCATCACACGGAATTCACCGGTCGAGATATCGACCCATGCCAGCGCGCCCTCATCCCGCAGGGCGGAATAGGCCGCAAGGAAATTGTGGCGCCGCGCTTCCAGAAGGCTTTCCTCGGTCAGGGTGCCGGGGGTGACCAGCCGCACGACATCGCGTTTGACGACCGATTTATAGCCGCGCTTCTTGGCCTCGGCGGGATCTTCGAGCTGTTCGGCAATCGCCACGCGAAATCCCTTACGGATCAGCGTCAGCAGGTAGCCCTCGGCGGCATGGACGGGCACGCCGCACATCGGGATCTCTTCGCCCTCATGGCTGCCGCGCTTGGTCAGCGCGATATCGAGCGCCGCAGCCGCCTCGACCGCATCCTGAAAGAACATCTCGTAGAAATCGCCCATGCGGTAGAACAGCAAAGCCCCCGGATTGGCGTCTTTGATCCCCAGATATTGTTCCATCATCGGTGTGACGGTCGGCTTTGCCATCGGTTGCCCCCTGTTTGCTCGTGGCGGACCCTACAAAAGGCGAAGCCGGCCCGCAATCTATTGAGACGCAGGCCCCAAGCGGCTAAGAAGATTGTGACTTGCAAGAAGGATATCGGCCCACATGTCCGGAAAGAACAAAATCACCCGTGAAGAAGCTCTGAGCTATCACTTGGAGCCCACGCCGGGGAAATTCGAAATTACCCCGACCACCCCCATGACCACCCAGCGCGACCTGTCGCTGGCCTATAGCCCGGGGGTGGCGGTTCCGGTGGAAGCCATCGCCGAGAACCCCGAGACCGCTTATGACTACACGGTCAAAGGCAATATGGTTGCCGTTATCTCGAATGGGTCGGCCATTCTGGGGCTGGGTAATCTTGGCGCGCTGGCGTCCAAGCCCGTGATGGAAGGCAAGGCGGTTCTGTTCAAGAAATTCGCCGATGTGAATGCCGTCGATATCGAACTGGATACGATGGAGGCCGACGAGATCATCAAGGCCGTCAAGCTGATGGAGCCGACTTTCGGCGGCATCAACCTTGAAGACATCAAAGCGCCCGAATGTTTCATCATCGAACAGGCGCTGAAGGAACAGATGGATATTCCGGTGTTCCATGATGACCAGCACGGCACGGCGGTGATCTGTGCGGCGGGCCTTCTGAACGCGCTCGAGATTTCGGGCAAGAAGATCGAGGACTGCAAGATCGTGCTCAATGGCGCCGGTGCGGCAGGTATCGCCTGCCTTGAACTCATCAAGACGATGGGCGCGCGTAACGAGAACTGCATCATGTGCGACACCAAGGGCGTGATCTATAAAGGTCGCACCGAGGGCATGAACCAGTGGAAATCGGCTCATGCGATCGAGACCACGGCGCGGACGCTGGAAGATGCGATGGAAGGGGCGGATGTGTTCCTTGGTGTCTCGGCCAAGGGCGCTGTGACGCAGGATATGGTGAAATCGATGGCCGATAATCCGGTCATCTTCGCGATGGCCAACCCCGACCCCGAGATCACCCCCGAAGAGGCCCATGAGGTCCGCGAGGATGCGATCGTGGCGACGGGCCGTTCGGATTATCCGAACCAGGTCAATAACGTGCTGGGCTTCCCCTATCTGTTCCGCGGGGCGCTCGATATCCATGCCCGCGCGATCAATGACGAGATGAAGATCGCCTGTGCCGAGGCGCTGGCGAAACTCGCCCGCGAGGACGTGCCGGATGAGGTGGCAATGGCCTATGGCCGCAAGCTGTCTTTCGGGCGCGACTATATCATCCCCACGCCCTTCGACCCGCGTCTGATCCATGTGATCCCGCCTGCGGTGGCCAAAGCCGGTATGGAGACGGGTGTGGCGCGTCGTCCGATCATCGATATGGAGGCCTATGTCCATAGCCTGAGGGCCCGTATGGACCCGACCGCGACGATCCTGCAGTCGATCCATGCCCGTGCGCGCAAGGCGCAGGCCCGTATGATCTTTGCCGAGGGCGATGATCTGCGCGTGCTGCGCGCGGCCGTGCAATACCAGCGGTCCGGTACCGGCACCTCTATTGTGGTGGGCCGCGAGAACGAGGTGCGCGAAAATCTGGAAAGCGCAGGTCTTGGCGATGCCTTCCGCGAGCTGACCGTGGTGAATGCCGCCAATACCAAGCACCTCGATGCCTATCGCGACTTCCTCTACAAGCGCCTGCAGCGTCAGGGGGTGGACCGCGAGGATGCCTATAAGATGGCCGCCCGCGACCGTCACGTTTTTGCGGCGCTGATGCTGGTGCATGGTCATGGCGATGCGCTGGTGACCGGTGTGACCCGCAAATCGGCCCATGTGCTGGAACGCATCAACAAGGTGGTTGATGCCACCTCGGAAAGCGGGGCCGTCGGCATTACTGCCGTGCTGAACAAGGGCAAGATCGTGCTACTGGGCGATACGCTGGTGCATGAATGGCCCGACGAGAACGATCTGGCCGATATCGCAACCGCCGGAGCGGGGGTTGCCCGTTCGCTGGGGCTTGATCCGCGCGTGGCCTTCTGTTCCTTCTCGACCTTCGGCTATCCGGTGTCGGAACGCTCGCAGAAGATGCATGTCGCGCCGCAGGTGCTCGACGCGCGTGGCGCCGATTTCGAATATGACGGCGAGATGGCTGTGGATGTGGCGCTCAATGCGTCGGTGATGAAGAAATACGACTTCTGCCGCCTGTCGGGTCCGGCCAATATTCTGGTCATGCCCGCGCGTCACTCGGCCTCGATCTCGATCAAGCTGTTGCAAGAGATGGGCGGGGCCACCGTGATCGGCCCGATCCTGACCGGCGTGGAACATCCGATTCAGGTGTGTTCGACCACCGCGACTGTGTCCGACATCGTCAATATGGCGGCGCTGGCGGCCTGTAGCGCGAAATAAGCGCCACAAAACTGTAAAACAAAACAGGTCCGGCAAGGGGGAAACCCTTTGCCGGACCTTGTTCTTTCCGACTGCAAAAGAGTAGCCTTCCAAGGGGCTGGCATCTTTCGGGGGCTTTATGAAAATCTTCAATCTTGGCTCGATCAATGCGGATTTTTTCTACCGCTTGCCGCATTTGCCACAACCGGGCGAGACATTGGCATCCGTTGGATATGACCGCGGTCTGGGGGGGAAAGGGGCCAACCAATCGGTTGCCTGTGCCCGTGCGGGGGCACAGATCCGCCATATCGGGGCCATCGGGGCGGAAGGGCGCTGGATGGTCGAACGGATGGAGGAGGCCGGTGTCGATTGCTCGCAGGTGGTCATCGTGCGTGAGGCTTCGGGCCATGCGATCATCTATGTCGATCAGGCGGGCGAGAATTCGATCGTGCTTCATCCCGGAGCCAACCGCACCATTCCCGAAACCGCGCTGGACGAGGCATTGGATCAGGCCGAGGACGGCGATCTGATGATCTTGCAGAACGAGACGGGCCTGCAGGTCGAGGCGGCGCAACTGGCTGCCGAGCGGGGGCTGTTCGTGATCTATTCCGCCGCCCCCTTTGACGAGGCGGCTGTGCGTGCCGTGCTGCCCTATGTCTCGCTGCTGATCGTGAACGAGGGCGAGGCGCGTGCTCTTTGCGCCAGTTTCGGGCTTAGCTTACAGGAGTTGCCCGTGAAGCAGATCGTGGTGACCAAGGGCGCGCAGGGGGCTACTTGGCACAATCTGGAAACCGGCGGGCTGATCGTGATGCCGGCCTTTCCCGTGACACCGGTCGATACGACGGGGGCAGGCGATACATTCGCGGGCTATCTGGCAGCGGCGCTGGCCGAAGGATGCACGCGGGAACGGGCGATGCGTCTGGCTTCGGCCGCCTCTGCGCTCAAGGTCACACGGGCGGGAACAGCCGATGCCATTCCGACCCGTGCCGATGTCGAGGATTTTCTGGACAATCAGCCCAAGCTGTAACCGGTGCCGCGCACCGTGCGCACGGGATCATTGCCGCCGTGGGCCATCAACGCCTTGCGCAACCGGCCCACATGCACGTCGATGGTGCGGGTGTCGACATAGATGTCGCGGCCCCAGACGCGGTCAAGAAGCTGGTCGCGGGTCCACACACGGCCCGGCTTTTCCATTAAGGTTGACAGCAGGCGGAATTCGGTCGGACCCAGTTTCAGTGGCTGGCCATCGCGGAAGACACGGTGCTCGGCGCTATCAAGGATGATATCCTCGAAATTCAGCCGCTCGCCCATCGTGGCGGGGCGGGTGCGACGCAACTGGGTGCGCAGCCGCGCCATCAGTTCAACCACCGAATAGGGTTTGACGACATAGTCATCGGCCCCCGTCTCCAGCCCGCGCACGCGGTCGGTTTCTTCCGAGCGCGCGGAGAGCATGATGATCGGGATGTGCCGTGTGTCGCCCGAGGCTTTCACGCGGCGGCAGATCTCGATGCCCGAGACATTGGGCAGCATCCAGTCCAGCACCATCAGGTCGGGCTTCTCTTCCTTGACCATCAACAGCGCCTCTTCGCCATTGACCGCCATCACAACGCGAAACCCTTCGGCTTCAAGGTTATACTGAAGAACTTCACGCTGGGCCGATTCGTCCTCGACCACCAGAACACAGGGCTGTTGTGCCGGGGACATGTTACTTCTCCGTCGTATCCATCGGTATCACGCTCGATTGCTTCGGGCGTTCTTCATCGGGGGTCTCGCCGGTGACGAGATAGATCACCTGCTCGGCGATCGAGGTCGCATGGTCGCCCATCCGTTCGATATTCTTCGCGATGAAATGCAGATGCATGCAGCCGGTGATATTGCGCGGATCTTCCATCATATAGGTCAGGAACTCGCGGAACAGCGCGTTATACATCTGGTCCACTTCCACATCACGGTCGCGCACATCGCGGGCCAGTTGCGGGTCGCGCTGGATATAGGCATCCAGCACATCCTTGAGCATGCCCTCGACCGCCTGCGCCATACGGCGGATCGCCTTCGACGACCCGTCAACGGCCGGCACATCCATCAGGATCTGGGTTCGCTTGGCGATATTCTTGGCGTAGTCACCCGCACGTTCAAGGCTGGCCGCGATCTTGATCACCGACAGCGTCAGACGCAGATCGCGCGACACAGGCGCCCGCAGCGCAATGATGCGGGCCGCTTCCTCGTTGATCTGCTCTTCAAGCGCGTCGATGGCCTTATCCTGCGCGCGCACGCGTTGGGCCAGCTCTTCATCGCGGCTTTCAAGGGCTTCGGCAGCATCAAGGATCTGCTGTTCAACCATGCCGCCCATCTTCACGACAAGCGCCTGAACGGCCTCCAGGTCACGGTCGAAAGCGGAAGAAATATGTTCTTGGCTCATTTATTATCCTTCTCTTCCTGTCGTCCCTTAGCCGATCCGGCCAGTGATATAGGCCTCGGTGCGCGGGTCTTTGGGGTTGGTGAAAATATCGCCCGTTTCGCCATATTCCACGAGGTTCCCGAGGTGGAAGAAGGCAGTGCGCTGCGACACGCGGGCCGCCTGCTGCATTGAGTGCGTCACGATCACCACCGAGAACTGCGTGCGCAGCTCGTCGATCAGTTCTTCGACCTGACCGGTGGCAATCGGGTCCAGCGCCGAGCAGGGCTCGTCCATCAGCAGAACCTCGGGCGAGGTCGCCACGGCGCGCGCGATGCACAGACGCTGCTGCTGGCCACCCGAAAGGCCCGTGCCGGGGGCCTGAAGGCGGTCCTTCACCTCGTTCCAGATGGCGGCACCGCGCAGGGCGCGTTCCACGATCTCGTCCAGATCGGCCTTGTTCTTGGCCAGACCGTGGATACGCGGGCCATAGGCCACATTGTCATAGATCGACTTGGGGAAGGGGTTGGGCTTCTGGAACACCATCCCCACCTTGGCACGCAGCTGCACGGGGTCCACACGCTTGTCGTAGATATCCTCGCCGTCCAGCAGGATCTCGCCCTTGACCTTACAGATGTCGATCGTGTCATTCATCCGGTTCAACGTGCGTAGGAAGGTCGATTTCCCGCAGCCCGACGGCCCGATAAAGGCGGTGACGGTCTTGTCGAGGATATCGACATCGACATCCTTGATGGCGTGAGTGTCACCGTAATAGACCTGCACCTTACGGGCTTGGATTTTCATATCCTTGGCGTCCACTTTTCTCTCCGTCAGTCTCATGTCGTTCATGATGGTGGGTCCCTTACCAGCGGCGCTCGAATTTGCGGCGCAGGATGATTGCAATGATGTTCATCGTCAGCAGGAACACCAGGAGGATAATGATGCCCCCCCATGCCCGTTCATAATAGGCGGGGTCGGCGCGTTTTGCCCATTCATAGATCTGTGCGGGCATCGCGGAGTTGGGCGACAGGAACCCCGCGATGATGCCATCCGGCGGGTTGGAGGCGATATAGCCGATCATCCCGATCAGCAGCAGCGGCGCGGTCTCGCCCAGAGCCTGCGCAAGGCCGATGATCGTGCCGGTCAGAATGCCGGGCATGGCCAGCGGCAGCACATGGTGGAAGACCGATTGCATCTTCGAGGCACCAATCCCCAGCGCGGCGTCACGGATCGAGGGCGGCACGGCCTTCAGCGAGGCACGGGTCGAGATGATGATCGTCGGCAGGGTCATCAGCGTCAGCACCAGACCACCGACCAGCGGCGCCGATTGCGGCAGATGCATGAACTGGATGAACACCGCGAGGCCAAGGATACCGAAGACGATCGAAGGAACCGCAGCGAGGTTCGAGATATTCACCTCGATCAGGTCGGTCCATTTGTTCTGCGGCGCGAATTCTTCCAGATAGATCGAGGCTGCTACCCCGATGGGCAGCGACAGGAACAGCACCACCAGCATCATGAACAGCGAGCCGATTATCGAGGTGCCGATACCGGCCTGCTCGGCGCGGCTTTCCGAGGCGTCCGATCCGGTGATGAAGTCCCAGTTGAACTGTTTCTTCACAATACCGGCCTCGACCAGCGCATCGGTCAGGTCGAGCTGCGCCACGGTGATGTTTTTATCCAAAGCGATCTCGTTGCGGTGCACACGGCCTTTCAGGTAGCCATCCACGCGCGACGAGGCGAGCACCTTGAAGGTCAGCGTCTGGCCGATCAGCGAGGGGTCATTGATCACGTCCTGACGCACCACATTGGCGGCAGAAGCCGAGATCAGGTTCTTCATATCCTTGGCTTTGGTCAGCGCGGTATCGATGCCTGCTTTCTGGACCGTATCCAGAAGCGCGTTCTCGATCAGCGGGCCATAGCCGAAGGTCGAGACCTTGGCGATATCGGCAGGGTCGCGATTGCCCTTCTTGTCCAGTTTCGCGGGGTCCAGATAGACCGGCACATTGATGAATGTCTGCTGGAAGGCCGAGACGCCATTGGTCAGGATGGTGAACAGAAGGACCACCAGAAAGACCAGACCCAGACCTATGGCCCCGATCCCCATCGCACGGAAGCGTTTTTCCTGCGCGTTGCGTTTGCGGGTGCGGGCGTCGGGGTGGTGGATCGAGCGGCGCTCGGGGGTGTTTGCAGCGGCGTCGGTCATTCGTATTGCTCCCGATACTTGCGCACGATGTAGAGCGCGACAATGTTCAGCGCGAGGGTCATGACGAAAAGCGTCATGCCCAGAGAGAAGGCCACCAGAGCCTCGGGCGAGGCGAAATCGGCGTCACCCGTCAGCTGGCTGACGATCTTGGCGGTCACGGTGGTCATCGCCTCGAAGGGATTGAGGCTGAGGCGGGCGGCGGCACCGGCCCCCAGCACCACGATCATCGTCTCGCCGATAGCGCGCGAGGCGGCCAGAAGGATCGCCCCGATGATGCCCGGGAGGGCGGCGGGGAAGACCACCTGTTTGATGGTTTCGGATTTGGTGGCACCAAGCCCGTAAGAGCCGTCGCGCAGCGATTGCGGCACGGCGTTGATGATGTCATCGGACAGCGAGGAGACGAAGGGGATCAGCATGATGCCCATCACCAGACCCGCGGTCATCACCGAGCTTGCCGCCCCCATCCAGTCCAGCCCGTCGCGGCCAAAGACCGTCTGTAGGGCGGGGCCCACGGTCAGCAGCGCGAAGAGGCCGTAAACGATGGTCGGGATACCGGCGAGCACTTCCAGCAACGGCTTGGCAATCGCGCGCACCGGCTTGGACGCATATTCCGACAGGTAGATCGCGGCGAAAAGGCCAATCGGCACGGCCACGGCCAGCGCGATGAAGCTGATGTAAAGCGTGCCCCAGAGAAGCGGCAGGATGCCCAGTTGCGAGCCACCCCCGAAGGAGGGCGTCCAGTTGGTGCCGAAGAAGAAATCCGTCGCCGGATAGAGGCGGAAGAAATGCACCGTGTTGAAGATCAGCGACAGTACGATCCCGATGGTAGTCAGAATGGCGATGGACGCCGCCAAAATCAGCAGCGTCTTGATGCCGCGCTCCACGATATTGCGGGCGCGCAGGTCTTTATGGGTGGCTTTCAGCGTCAGCAGGAAGAACCCGATGGCCACGCCCAGCACCACGACCATGCGGATCATATTGCCGGTGGCGGTGAGGCTGCGATAGTGCTGTGCGGCCTTCAGTGTGGGGGCATCGACCTGCGAGCCAAGCGCCACACCCAGACCTGCCATCTTCGCGCGCAGAGTGCCGCCTGCTTGCAGATGGGCGGCTTCCGAGGCGGTCATGGCCCCTTTGGCAACCGCGATATCCAGCCCCTCGGCCAGACGTGTCACATCCGACATCATCAGGCTGATATTGCCATGTTCCTCAACCGTGGCCGCGGGGATGGCCGCGGTGACCTGCATATTGACCACGAAGGGCTGCGCGATCAGCCAGACGGCCAGCACCAGAAGGGCAGGCACAAGCGTCATCATCGCGACGTTGCTGCCATAATAACTCGGGAGCGAATGGAGAATGCGGCTGTCGCCCCCCGCAGAGGACAGGGCACGGGAAAGGCCCAGCACGAAGCCAAGGGCCGCGAGCACCAGCACGATAACCAAAAGCCAGATAGCAGGCATGTCAGCTCCGATCGATTGAGTATGCCAAGGTGAAAGGCGGAGAAACAAAGAAGAGGGCGGCACAGGATCTGCCGCCCCCCGAATAAGCCGGGTAGGGCAGATTACATGCCCGATCCCATGGTTTTCTCGTCAGCAACGTCCTGTTGGGTTGTTGCCAGTTCCGGATCGGAGACCAGACCGTATTGTGCCAGCGGGCCATCGGGGCCTGCGATCTCGTCGGAGA
Source organism: Thioclava sp. GXIMD4216 (assembly GCF_037949285.1). NCBI lineage: Bacteria > Pseudomonadati > Pseudomonadota > Alphaproteobacteria > Rhodobacterales > Paracoccaceae > Thioclava > Thioclava sp. GXIMD4216. The sequence goes on along the minus strand of NZ_CP149926.1, from coordinate 451,822 downwards.
CGAAGAATTCCGCGTATTCTTTCAGTCCGGGGATCACGCCGATATGTGCCTTCTTGATGTAGAAGTAGAGCGGACGCGACACCGGATAGTCACCCGAGGCGATGGTTTCGGTCGAGGGTTCGACGCCGCCCATCGTGGCCACTTTCAGCTTGTCGGTGTTGTTCTCGTAGAAGGCCAGACCGAAGACGCCGACGCCATCGGGGTTCGAGGCGATGCGGGCGAGGGTTTCGGTGTAATCGCCGTCGATATCGACCGATTTGCCATCGGTGCGCACCGACATACAGGCCTTTTCGGCGTCTTTCTCGTCCATGCCACCCGAGACCATTGCGTCCAGCGCGCCGGAATCCTTGCAGCCCTGAACGAGGACTTTCTCTTCGAACACTTCACGGGTGCCGTGTTTGGTGCCCGGGATATAGGCTGCGATCTCGACATCCGGCAGATCGGCGTTGAAATCCGACCATTTGGCATAGCTGTTATCGACCAGCTTGCCGTCTTTCAGGACTTTGGCGCCAAGCGCGTTATAGAGGTCTGCCGGTTGGAAGGCGGTAAATTCGGGGCCGGTTTTCTGGCTGGCGAAGACGATCCCGTCATAGCCGATGCGGACCTGAATGATGTCATTGACGCCATTGGCGTGGCAGGTCTCGATCTCTTTGTCCTTGATGGCGCGCGAGGCGTTCGCGATGTCGATGGTGTTTTCACCGACCCCTTCGCAGAAGCGCTTCAGACCCGAGGAAGAGCCACCCGATTCAACGACCGGAGTGGGGAAATCGAAGTTTTCGCCGAAAGCTTCCGCCACGATCGAGGCGTAAGGCAGAACGGTGGACGAGCCTGCGACTTGGATATTGTCACGCGCAAAGGCACCTGCCGTGGAGGCAACGGTGATGGCAAGGGCGGATGCCGTCAGCTTAACAGTGTTCATGGTTCTCTCCCAGAAGATCTTAAACGGGCCCCTATGGGCTCGCTGCTTGTGCTAGAGGGCGGCTGTGACGCTTATGCGAACGTTGTGTAACGCTTATATGACAAACGGCCGTTCTCGGGAAAAACTCCAGGAAAAAGTTAATTTGCGATATAGCGCGTGATGGCGCGTGCAATCAGCGCGGGTATCGCCGCATGCTCGCCAATCGGTGCCAGAAGCGGGCCGGTAAAGCCTGCCAGACGCAGCGCATGGGGAATGTCACCTTCGACATGACCGGCGCGCAATGCGAAGAAAGGCAGGCACAGGCCCTGACGGCTTGTTCTGGCGACGGTCTCGATAAAGGGGGCTTCTTCGATCAGCCCCACGCGCACCCGCCAGAACGATCCCGCGGCCTGTAGTTTCTGCGCCATCGCATAGGCGCTGTCTTTCGAACGACGGGCAATCTTGGAGCCGTGCGCACAAAGGATCAGATCCGTTTCGGCAGGCTCCAGACCGGCATCCTTGGCGGCCTGCAGGCTGTCTTGCAGAATCAGCGCCTCCAACGCCGGATCAATACCGAACGGGTCCATATGCGCAGCGCTTCGGCCCATCTTTTCCAGCCGGCGTGGAATTTCGCGTTTGGTAAACCAGCCTTCCGCCATGAAAAACGGATAGATCACCGGATTTTCGCAATCCTCCAGCGCGCTTTCCAGCGCCCCCTGTTTGGCCAGAGTGGCGGCTTTGACAGGGATATCGGGGCAAAACGACTGCACCTTGGCCGCAAGAGCTTTCAGTGCGGCTTGCTTTGGCTCCGGATCCGAGGGGGAGCCGTGGGCGACGATGATGACGGTGTTCATGATGTGATGATAGCAGGCCTTCGGGGTCCGGCAATCTTTCTCGAGAATGGCCGGATTGGCAAGCGCAACCGTATGTGTTCCATTAACACACTGTAAATACTCTATTTTTAAGCGATTATCTTTTGCTTTGCGGCAAAACTTGGCTTATACCCATAGATACCGGCCAGGAAGGCCAGAACCAAATAGAGTTTCACGTGTGGTGCGTAGGGGTGCACGTGGGGTGGTGAGGGTTCTGGTAGGGGTGCCGGAACCCTCATTTTTATGTCCGGCTCTGGTCGATGGCTCAGTTCGGGTCGGTTTCGGCCATCGCGCAGACGATGCGCCATTCCTCTTCCGTTACCGGCTGTACCGAAAGCCGCATCGATGTCACGAGGGCCATCTCTGCCAGCCGTGGCTCCGCTTTCACATCGGCCAGCGTCACGGGCAGCTTGACCGGACGCACCGCGCGGATATGCACGCAATCCCAGCGCGGATCATCGGTGGTGCTGTCTGGGGCGCTTTCGGCGCAGACCTCGCAGATCCCCACCACTTCCTTGCCGATATTGGAATGGTAGAACAGCCCGCGATCGCCGATCTTCATCTCGCGCATATTGTTGCGCGCCAGATAGTTACGCACGCCGTCCCATTCCTCGCCCGCCTCTCCTTTGGCAACGAGCTGGTCCCAGGAAAACTTGTTGGGCTCGGATTTGAACAGCCAGTAACGCATCAGATGACCTTCTTCCATTCCATGACAGAGACGCTTTCGAAGAGACCCGCCTTGGCATAGGGATCATTTGCGGCCCAATCCTGTGCGGCGGCAAGGCTGTCGGTTTCAAGCACGACCAAAGACCCGCACATCGCGCCATTCTCGAGGAAGGGGCCTGCCTGTGCCACGATACCCGTTTCCTTGAGATAGGCCAGATGCGCCTCGCGCGTGTCCAGACGGGTTTGCAGGTGGTCGGGCTTGTCGCGGCAGATTACGGCGTAGAACATTCATTCCTCCTTCAAAGGGCGCGAAAGCAGCGCCAGAGTGGCTTGCGCCACGGTCATTCGGTTGTCGCAAAGTGCGGCGATCATCACTGCGATCGGCATCTCGATTCCGCCATGTTCGGCCATACGCGCAACCGCATGGGCAGTGGCCACACCCTCTACGGTCACAGTCTGGTCTATGGTCTCGCCTGCGCCAAGCGCAAAGCCGTGGCGGAAATTGCGTGACTGGCTGGAGGTGCAGGTGAGCACCAGATCACCAAAGCCCGCTAGCCCCGACAGTGTTTCGGGGCGTGCACCACGGGCCACGGCCAGCCGGTTCATTTCCGCGAAACCGCGGGTCATCAGGGCAGCGCGGGCGGAATCCCCCATGCCTGCGCCCATCACGACGCCCGCGCCGATGGCGATCACGTTCTTCAGGGCGCCGCCCAGTTCGGCCCCGATGGTATCGGCGCTGCGATACAGGCGCAGGCTGGGAGTGGAGAGTTCGGCCTGAAGCGCCTCGGCCCCATCCGCGCAGGCCAGCGTCAGCGCGGTCGGCAAGCCACGCCCGATATCGGCGGCAAAGCTCGGGCCGGTCAGGATGGCGGCGCGCGCCTGCGGTACAAGGGCGGCCATCAGCGCCGTCGGTCCCTTGCCGGTTTCAAGATCGATTCCCTTGGAGCAACTGACAAGCGTCTTGCCTTTCAGAAGCTGGGCATGTTCGGCCAGAAAGGCAGCGGTCCGTTGCATGGGAAGCGCCAGAAGGATGGTCTGCGCCCGACAGGCGGCATCCAGATCTGCGGTGATGGTGATGGCATCGGGCAGGCTGGCCCCCGGCAGGCGTTTGGCATTCTCGCGGGTCTCACGCATCGCGCGGACCTGCTCGCCATCACGCGACCATAGCGTGACGGGACCGTTTTGCGACAGGCTGATCGCCAGTGCGGTGCCGAAAGCCCCTGATCCCAGAACCGAAATCACGCCTTTGCCCCTTTCTTGCCCGACCCCAGCAAGGGGGCCGCTTTGCGGTCCAGCGGCCAGCGCGGGCGCGCGACCAGATCCATGCCATCGCGATGCCCCAGCCGGAAACGTTCCAGGCCTGCCCATGCAATCATCGCGGCGTTATCGGTGCAAAGCCGCAGGGGGGGAGCCACAAATGTTGCGCCAAATTCGGTTGCCACGCTTTCGAGCCCCGCGCGGATGGCACGGTTTGCGGCCACCCCGCCGGCCACGGCAAAACCGGGGGCGCTGGGCGCGAGGTCCATATATTCGGTCAGGGCACGCCGCGATTTCTTGACCAGAACATCGGTCACGGCGGCTTGGAAGCTGGCGCAGATATCGCGGCGAATGGCGCGCGGCAGGCCGCCATGCTGGGCCACGACCTCGTCACGGGTGCGCAAAAGCGCGGTCTTGAGCCCCGAAAAAGACATATCGCATCCCGGACGGTCCAGAAGCGGGCGCGGAAAGGCATAGGCTTTGGGATTGCCGCCCTCGGCCTCGGTCTCGACATTGGGGCCACCGGGTTGGGGCAGGGCCAGAAGTTTGGCGGTTTTGTCAAAGGCCTCGCCCGGTGCATCGTCAATCGTGCCGCCCAGACGGGTGAATTCCTCGGGGCCGTGGGCGATCAGGAACTGGCAATGCCCGCCCGAGACCAGCAGCATCAGATAGGGAAAGGCCATGCCATCGGTCAGGCGCGGGGTCAGCGCATGGCCCGCCAGATGGTTGACCCCCACCAGGGGCAGTCCCGTTCCGGCGGCAATTCCTTTGGCGCACATCACGCCCGACATCACGCCGCCAATCAGGCCGGGGCCTGCCGTGACCGCGATCCCATCCAGATCCGTCAGCCCGAGCTGCGCCTGCTCCAGCGCCTGGTCGACACAAAGATCGAGCTTTTCGGCATGGGCGCGGGCTGCAATTTCGGGGACAACGCCGCCAAAGGCTGCATGCAACTCGGTCTGGCCCGAAACGATGCTGGCCAGAATCTGTGTGCCGTCATCGCCGTGACGCACGATGGCAGCGGCCGTGTCATCGCAGCTGGATTCGATACCAAGAAAAGTCAGGGTCCGGGCCATGGTGCCTCGATTGCGTATGGGTCAGGCTGCAGGTAACACTGCTTGGGGCATGAGACAATCCCGCGCTCACGGCCCTTTGCCCCGAACAGGATGCCGATGGACCCGTTTCCGACCCTTTTGCTGACCCGTCCCGCCGAAGCGAATGCGCGGTTTCTGGCCGCGTTGCGGGCTGCGGGCGTGACCCTGCCCGCGCTGTGTTCGCCCCTGATCGAAATCGAGCCGCTTCCCCCCGCAAACTGTCCGGAGGGCGATCTGGTCTTTACCTCGCAGCAGGCGGTTGCGCCTTTTGCGGCGGCTTTTCCCCGGATGCAGGGACGGCGGGCATGGTGCGTGGGGGCACGCACGGCCGAGGTGGCGCGGCAGGCCGGATATGCGGTGCGCGTCGGTGCGGGGCAGGCCAAGGCGCTTGAACAACAGATTCTGGCCGAAGGCGGTGCGGGGCCGTTTGTCCATGTCTGTGGCGATCATCTGGCCCATGATCTGGTGGGCGGGCTTCTGGCGGCGGGGCGGCAGGCCTTTGCGCTTCAGGTCTATCGACAGGTGCCGCAGCGTCCGACAAGGCAGGCGCTTGCACTTCTTTCGGAAGAAACCCCTGTTTTGGTGCCGGTTTTTTCACCGCGTACGGCACAGATCTTTACGAAATATTTGCCGGAAAACCATGCCCCCCTATACCTTGGCGCAATCAGCACTACTGTAGCTCGGCAGCTTGCAGCTGTGGCAAACGCCCATATCGAGGTTTCACGGGAAACAAGTTCGGCTGCGATGGTCGAGCTTCTCAAGCGTTTGGCATGTCGGAGCGTTGCGACTTGAAGAGAGGTTGATCCGGGGGCTAGAGTGGCCACGGTTCAATACAGCGGATTGCTTAGGAGGAATTGCCGTGGCTGCACCCGAGGATAAGAAATCGGAAAAACCTGATGCAGCGAAGGATGAAAGCGTTACGCCTGAATCCGTCCCGGCCGTTCCGGAGCCTCTCTCAGACACCCTGACCGCGCAAAAGCCTGCCGATACCGCACCGGAGGCGGAAGAGGTGGAGACGGATGATCCGCTGGAAGGCCGCAACGAGGGGCTGGCGGAAGAAACGGCCTTTGGCAGCGATGATATCGTTGCCGCAGAGCAGGTCGAGGCCGAACAGAAAGAGGCCGAACAGAAAGAGGATGCGCCGGAGGCCGGAGATACCGCCCCCGTGGAGGCGGCGCCTCTTGCAGAGCCCGAGACGCCAGAGCCTGTGGTCGAACCTGCGGTCGCGCCGGTTGCTTCGCATACGGTTGTCGAAAAGCGGGGTGGTTTCGGGGCGCTACTGGCAGGCGGCGTTGTGGCGGCGGTCATCGGGGCTGCTGCCGCGATCTGGGCATTGCCGCAGCTTCCGCAAGATCTTCAGGCAAGGATTTTCACGCCGCAACAGGCCGTTGACAGCTCTGCGCTGGAAGGATCCGTGGCCGATCTGTCGTCGCAGGTTAGCGCGTTGCAGCAAAGCGTTTCGGCGCTACAGGACAATATGGCGGCAATGGGCCAGTCTCAGGGGCAATCTGGGGGGGGCGATATCTCTGGCCTGCAAGAGCAGATCACTGCGCTGCAGTCCAAACTTGAAGGGGTGACCGGACCCAATGCGGCGGCCGCCGAAGAGGCAGAGCGCCGTGCCCGTGCCCGCGCGGCCATTGCGCAAATCCGCGCTGCGCTCCTCAATGGCACCCCGATTGCCGAACCCGTGGCACAGGCGCGCGATGCAAAGCTTGATGTGCCGGAGGCGCTAGGGATCGAACCCCAAAGCACCAAGGCACTACAGGAGGCCTTCCCCGCGCCTGCACGGAGCGCACTGGATGCGGCCCGTCGCGCGGATGCCGGAGATAATCTGGGCGCCCGCATAGAGACGTTCCTTCTGACGCAGACAGGGGCGCGTTCCGTGGCCCCGCAAGAGGGCAGCGGGCCGGATGCCGTGCTGTCGCGTGCGCAGGCCGCTGTCGATGCGGGGGACTTCAAAACTGCCATTACCGAAATTTCTGCCCTTCCGCAGGTGTCGCAGGACATTCTGTCGGGGTGGGTTGCTCAGGCACAGAAACGTGTCGCCGCTGAGGAGGCAGTCGCTTCGCTTGCCTCGCAGGTCCAATAAGGAGGGACGGCCATGCTTTGGTCTTTCATCAAAATCGCTGTCTTTCTGATTGCGGTCACCGGTGTCACTTATGGCGCGATGACGCTGGCCAGTTCGGCGGATGGGGTGCAGGTCGTTCTGGCAGGGGTGGAATATAACCTCGGTCCGGTTCAGGCGATTATCGCCGCGCTCGTGCTGATCCTTGCCGTGTTCATTTTCCTGAAACTGGTGGGCTTTGTGGTCGCGCTTTTGCGGTTTCTCGTGGGTGACGAGACCGCGTTGACCCGCTATTTTGACCGTTCGCGCGAGCGTCGCGGTTACAAGGCGCTGGCCGATGGCATGATTTCTGTCGCATCGGGCGAGGGGCGTCTGGCCTATTCCCAGGCCAAGAAGGCGCAACGCCTGCTGGGCCGCCCCGAGCTGACCAATCTTCTGGTCGCGCAGGCGGCGGAAACCAAAGGGGACACCAAGAAAGCGACAGAAGCCTACAAGCTTTTGCTATCGGACCAGCGCACCCGTTTTATCGGTGTGCGGGGGTTGATGCGCCAGAAGCTGGCCGAGGGCGATACCGATACCGCGCTGGCGCTTGCGCAGAAAGCCTATGCTCTCAAACCGTCGCATGAGGAAACGCAGGATACGCTGCTCAAGCTCTCGACCGAGAAGGGCGAGTGGAGCGATGCCCGCAAGGTGATCAGCTATAAGCGGCATAGCGGTCTGCTGCCGAAAGATGTGGCCAAGCGCCGTGACGCGGTGCTGGCGCTGCAAGAGGCCAAAGGTATTCTCGACGAGGGGGCCAGCATCGAGGCCCGCGAAGCCGCGATTGCAGCCAATAAGTCCTCGCCCGATCTGATTCCGGCGGCGGCCCTGGCGGCCCGTTCCTATATCGAGAAGGGCAAGCCGAAGAATGCAGAGCGGGTGATCCGCAAGGCATGGGAGGCCCAGCCGCATCCGGATCTGGCATCTGCCTATGCGGCGATCCTGCCCGACGAGACCCCGCAGGCGCGCCTGAAGCGCTTCCAGAAGCTTTTGGTGCTGCGCCCCGATCACGAAGAGACCCGTCTTTTGCGGGCCGAGCTGAATATCGCGGCGGAAAACTTCCCCGAGGCGCGTCGGGCGCTGGGCAATCTGGCCGACACCCATCCCACCTCGCGCGTGCTGGCCATCATGGCTGCGGTAGAGCGTGGCGAAGGCTCGGATGACGCGGTCGTTCGTGGCTGGCTGGCCAAGGCGCTGACCGCGCCGCGTGGCCCGCAATGGTGCTGTGACGCTTGCCAGAATATCCAAAGCGAGTGGACACCGGTCTGCGATAATTGCGGTGGGTTCGATACGCTTAGCTGGCGCGAGCCGCCGAAATCGGACCAGCCCCTGCCGCATGGGGCAGAGATGCTGCCGTTGATCGTGGGGGCTCCGGCCGTGATGACCGAAAGCGAGGCAGAGCGGAATGCCGAAGAGGCGGGGATCGAGGTTGAAGAGGCCGAGATCGTGACCGGGGCGACCGAAGAGCCTCCTGCGGATGAAAACAGCACGGGGTCGGACCCCTCGATGTCTGCCGGAACCGGAGAAGATCAAAAGAAATCCGCTTTGGGATAAAATAGGGGCTACACATCCCCGGCGCGGCATGCTAATTGCCGCGCCACACCGTACAGGTGTAGATTGGCTGGCAGAGCACATCATTCGTATCAAATGGGTCCGCCCGTGAATGAAGGAAGTGCAAAGCCAGTTACTTGCAGGCGGCCTAAGTCACAAATAGGGCCGTGTAAAAGAAGGATGCCGCTGTAGCTCAGCTGGTAGAGCACGTCATTCGTAATGATGGGGTCGGGGGTTCGAGTCCCTTCAGCGGCACCATCCTTCTTTGTGTAGTTGGACCATAAGAGTGCAGATTTGGAGCATAAAGCTACCAAACCGCAGTCAATATGGTAAATCCAACACACTTGGGTGTCTTGGCCGACACACTATCCCAAAATAGCAATACAGGTTGTCTGGCAATTCTCAGAAACGCCTCGTCGAACTACCTGCGACTGAGGTCGCAGGGCCTATGCAGCGTCACATCAAGCGAGCGCCTTTTGTGGGTCGAATTCATTCCGCGCAAAAAAGCATCCATACCGATAGTTCTCTGCAAATGTCTGATCATGTCTCGAACGTGACATAATCAGACAATAAGGGCGGAAACCGGCCCTTCGCTGCGTGTTGCGTCAATGGCAGCTTCGGAAAAATATAGCCGCTTCGAAAGTTATTTGCTTAACTCTGACACGTAAAAGGCCGCCATTAAAAATCTAAGGCCTGCAAACAGTGCCATCAATACTCTGTGGACCTATGTTCGACGCGTTTCATCGGGCTGCGTGATCTTCGTTCCGAACCTACTGAGACTATCCAGTATGGCGCAGTCAGGGTTGTCGTCGTCACGGCATCTGGCCATCATCTCCTCGAGCCGCATTTCCAGAGCCTTGAGATCGGCAATACGTTTCTGGACCTCAAGAAGACGGGTATGGGCCAGGTCATGGACATCACGGCTGGCGCGCGATCTGTCGGCCAACAAAGCCAAGAGGCTTCGGCATTCCTCGAGAGGAAACCCCATCGCGCGCGCTTGAGAAAGGAACTGGAGCTGTTCGAGCTCCTTTGCGTCATAGAGGCGATACCCGTTGGGCGCACGCGACGGGCTGATAAGGCCGATCTCCTCGTAATAGCGCAAGGTCTTTACTGGCAGGCCGGTTGCTTTGGATATCTCGCCGATATTCATTTTGTCCCTCCATGTGCAACAGATCACAATAGCGCATCGAGGCAGCGGGAACAGGGTGGGGACCAGCACGTTGGGCCAAAAGCCGATCTTTTCGTCCTTCATGCTTGACCCTCCAGCTACTGGAGGCCCTATCTGGAGAGGCGGACCAACCAAAAGGACCCGCGATCATGAAAGACCACGCCCATTCCAGCCCTGTCACCCGCGATCCTGTTTGTGGAATGACTGTTGACCCCCATGCCGGAAAGCCCAGTGCCACGCATGATGGCCATAGCTATCATTTCTGCTCGCAGGGCTGTCACGACAAGTTCGTGGCCGCGTCCGAAGACTATATCGAGGCCAAGGATCCGGTCTGCGGCATGACGCTCAATCGCGGGACGGCGGTGCATTTCCACAAGCTGGAAGGCGAGAAGTTCTATTTCTGCTCCGAAAATTGCGAGAGCAAATTCAAGGCCGATCCCGAGGCCTATCTGGGCGATCGGCCCGCGCCCAAGGCGATGCCCGAGGGCATGCAATATACCTGTCCGATGCATCCCGAGATCGTCGAGGACCAGCCGGGTGACTGCCCGAAATGCGGGATGGCGCTGGAACCCATGACGCCTTCTGTCGATCAGGGGCCGAACCCTGAACTTGTCGATTTCCGCAAGCGGCTGTGGATCGCGGGGCCGCTGGCGGCGGCGGTGTTCATCCTCGAGATGGGGGCGCATATCGGGGTGCCGTTCGAGGACTGGATCGGGGCGCGGCCCTTCCTGTGGCTGCAATTCGTGCTGGCGACGCCGGTTCTGTGGCTGTGTCGTCCGTTCTTCGTGCGGGGCTGGAAATCCGTCACCAACCGCTCACCCAATATGTGGACGCTGATCGCGCTGGGGACGGCGGCGGCCTACGGGTTCTCGCTGGTCTCGCTGCTGGCCCCCGGTATTTTCCCCGAGGCGCTGCGCGATATGCACGGCCAGCCGCCGATCTATTTCGAGGCGGCAGCCGTCATTCTGGTGCTGGTGCTTCTGGGCCAGATCATGGAGCTGACCGCGCGCGAGAAGACGGGCGATGCGATCCGCGTGCTGATGGATCTCGCGCCCAAGACCGCGCGGCGGGTAAGTGACGCGGGCGAGGAGGATGTGCCGCTTGATCAGGTGCAGGCAGGGGACCGGCTGCGGGTGCGCCCGGGCGAGACGTTGCCGGTGGACGGGGCCATCACCGAAGGGGGCTCGACCATTGACGAGAGCATGCTGACGGGCGAGCCGGTTCCGGTGGAAAAGGCTGAAGGCGATACGGTGACCGGCGGCACGCTCAACAAAACCGGCAGTTTCGTGATGGAAGCGCAATCGGTGGGGGCGGAGACCACGCTCTCGCGCATCGTGTCGATGGTGGGTCAGGCACAGCGCTCGCGCGCGCCCATCCAGGGGCTGGCCGACCGTGTGGCGCTGTTCTTCGTGCCTGCGGTGGTGGCCTGCGCTGTGCTGGCTTCCATTGCATGGATGGTCTTCGGGCCGTCTCCGGCGCTTGGCTATGCAGTGGTGGCCGCCGTTTCGGTGCTGATCATCGCTTGCCCCTGTGCGCTGGGGCTGGCCACGCCGATGTCGGTAATGGTGGGCACGGGGCGCGGCGCATCCGAGGGGGTGCTGGTGCGCGATGCCGAGGCGTTGGAACGCTTTGCCAAGGTGGATGTGCTGGTGGTCGACAAGACCGGCACCCTGACTGAAGGCCGCCCGACGCTGACCGATGTGGTGGCCCTCGAGGGTGAGGAGGAGCGCATCCTGTCGCTGGTGGCAGCCCTCGAGCGGGGCTCGGAACATCCGCTGGCCGAAGCCATTCTGGCAGGGGCGAAGGACGCGCCGAAGATCGAGGCCGAAGGGTTCGAGGCAATTACCGGCAAAGGCGTGATGGCGCGGATCGAGGGCCGTCAGGTGGCCTTCGGCAACGCGGCCCTCATGCGCGATTGCGGGGCCGATCCCGATCAGGTCACAGACCGGATCGAGGCGCTGCAGGACGAGGGCAAAACGGCGATGATGCTGGCCGAGGCCGACCGGATCATCGGGGTTGTCGCGGTGGCCGACCGGATCAAGGACACAACCCCCGAGGCGATCAAGGCGCTGCATGAAGCGGGGCTGCGCATCGTGATGGCTACCGGCGATAGCGAGCGCACCGCCGCGGCCGTGGCCCGCAAACTGGGGATCGACGAGATCCGCGCCGGTGTCTCGCCCGAAGGCAAGGCCAAGCTGGTGGAGGAGTTGCGCAAAGGGGACGCGTCCGTTGCCATGGCGGGTGACGGGGTCAATGACGCACCTGCGCTGGCGGCTGCCGATGTCGGCATCGCGATGGGCACGGGGGCCGATGTGGCTGTGGAAAGCGCGGGTCTGACGCTGGTGAAGGGCGACCTACGTGGCATCGTCAAGGCGCGCAGACTGGCGCAGGCGGTAATGCGCAATATCCGCCAGAACCTCTTCTTCGCCTTTGCCTATAACACTGCGGGCGTGCCGATCGCGGCGGGTATCCTTTATCCGATCTTTGGGGTGCTCCTGTCGCCGGTGATCGCGGCGCTGGCCATGAGCCTGTCCTCGGTCTCGGTGATCGGGAATGCTTTGCGGCTGCGGGGACAGAAGCTCTGATCTCGGGAATGTGATCTGACGCCGGATCAGGCGCAGGGTAGGTTCTGAGCATGGTCACGATGCTCCGGCTCCTGCGCCCCGTTCTGGTGATGACGCTCGTGCTCTGGTCCGTTTTCGGGCCGGGGGCGAGCTTTGCATCCATGATCCAGCCTGCCGAGCGCTGCTGTGCCGCAATGGCCGAGCCTGACCATCACCATGAAGGCCATGCCCATAGCGCGTCCTGCACGATGGATTGCCTTCTGTCGCAGGCGACGCGGGAAGAGAGTGCGCAGCTTTCGGTCCGCCCGCTTGCCCGCGCTATGGACCGCTCGGGCTTCCAGCTCGATCTGGCCTCCGAGATCGTCGCACCGCTGCGCCGTCCCCCACGTCTCTGATCTTCGCCAAAACCTCTTCCCCAACGGTTTTACGGAGATTTCCAATGACCACATTGACCCGTCGCGGCTTTCTGGCCGCAAGTGTTGCCACATCAGCTGGCCTGCTTCTTCCTGCCCGCGTGAAGGCGCAAGGCGCCGCGCATAGCCTCAAGGCGACCACTCGCACCCTTGAGGTAAACGGGCGCGCCGCCACCGTTATGGGCCTTGTGAATGCACAGGGCACCCAAGGGCTGACCCTCGCCCCCGGTGAGCGTTTCCGCGTCGATCTGACAAATGATCTCGATATGGAGACGATCATCCACTGGCATGGGCAGATCCCGCCCAATGCGCAGGATGGTGCGCCCAATACCAACCCGATGCTGGAGGTGGGCGAGATCCGCGCCTATGATTTCGCACCCCGTGCGGGCACGTTCTGGATGCATTCGCATGTGCCCCAGCACGAGCTTGGCCTGCTGGCGGCGCCTCTCATTGTCCGGAGCGCCGAGGAACAGGCGGAGGACCGGCGGGAGGTCGTGATGTTCCTCCATGATTTCAGCTTCCTCGCGCCGGAGGAGGTGCTCGACCAGCTGGCCGGTGGCCATATGGAGGGCCATGATATGTCGGGCCATCAGATGGGAGGCGGCTCTGCGCCCCTGTCTCACCAAACTATGTCGCATGGGAATATGTCGGGCATGGATATGTCTAGCATGACCATGGACCATTCCAGCGAATCGGGAATGGATCATATGTCCGGTATGGCGATGGATCTGAACGATTTCGAGTTCGACGCCTATCTCGCCAATGACCGCACGCTCGACGATCCGGAGGTCGTGACGGTGGAAAAGGGCGGGCGCGTCCGTCTGCGCGTCATAAACGGCTCCTCGATGACCGCCTATTGGCTCGATCTTGGCGCGCTCGAGGGGGCGCTGGTCGCGGTGGATGGCGAGCAAGTCCAGCCCGTGGCGGGCAGCCGTTTCCCGATTTCTCCGGCTCAGCGGATGGATATCCTTGTGGATCTTCCTGCGCAAAGCGGGGCCTATCCGGTTCTTGCCAAGCGCGAGGGCAGCACCAAGCAGACCGGCCTTGTTCTGGCCAGCGCAGGCGCTACGATCGCAAAGCTATCAGGCGATGCGGAGACCGAAACACCGGCCGCGACGCAGGATCTAGATCTGGAATACCGGCTGCGGGCAGTGCAAAGCCTTCCCGCGCGCGAGGTCAGCCGTCACCACGATGTTATGCTGGGCGGCAGCATGGATCCCTATCGCTGGACGATCAACGGTCAGGTCTGGGCCAATCATGCACCCATTCCGGTAATCCATGGCGAGCGGGTCGAGATGACCTTCCACAACATGTCGATGATGGCGCATCCGATGCATCTACATGGCCATGTGTTCCAGGTCGTGGCGATTAACGGCCGCCGTTTTGCGGGGGCCAGACGCGATACAGTCGTGGTGCCACCGATGAGCATGGTCACCATCGCCTTCGATGCCGGAGAGACTGCGCGCTGGATGCTACATTGTCACCATATGGGCCACCTCGCGACAGGAATGATGACCGAGTTGCAGGTTACTACGAACGTCTAATAGAGCAGCCGAGCATGCATGCTCGGCTGCGTTCGAAAAGCTTGTATCGAGAACCTTGGCTCTATGCGGACCTCCCTCATTTGGTTTCTAATGTCCGGATTGGGCCGGATCGACGGCGCACCTGGGAGACATGTGCGTGCGCCGCCGCATGGCCGCTTTTAACCCTTACACGCCATTTGGTGGTACGCCGCCCGGTCAGAAAGGCCGGGCGGCAACCAGATTAGATCTTGTATGCCGAAACCATCAGCATCATCGGCCGTTCCATCTCTTCGGCCAGTTGCGGCATCGCCGCGATCTGATCCGGCGCCGGGGCAAATTCCTCGATCCGGCGCAGCGCGAAGCCTGCGGCCAGCAGCGTGTTGATCGTGGTCGCCAGCGTCCGGTGGTGCTTCAGCACACCCTCCGCGAACCAATCGGTGCGGCGTTCGCCCTCCATTGAATAGCCGTTGACCGGCCAGGTTTTCCGACCGTCCTTGTCCTTGATCCAATGCGGATAGGTCGCGGCCATGAAGATCGGGTGTTCTATAGTGAAAACCAGATCGCCGCCGGACGACAGCGCGCGGTGGATCGCACGCATCAGCCGCCCGAAGTCCTGTACGTAGTGGAAGGTTAGCGCACTATAAATCAGATCGAATGCGGCTTGCGGAAGATCAAGCGTGTCGAGATCGCCGATGCGATAGTCGATGGCGGCATCGTCAGTGTCGGCCCGGGCTCGGTCGATCATGTTCCGAGACAGATCAAGCCCTAGAACCGAAGCTGCACCGTTTTCTCGAAACCAGCGGGATGCCCAACCGAAGCCGCAGCCCAGATCGGCCACCTTCTTGCCTGTGACGTCCGGCAGCAACGCGCGGATGGCGGGCCATTCCGGCGCACCATCCAGCCCTTGCACCTGTCGGGGAAGCTGGCTGTAGCCAGCGAAGAAATCGGGGTCGTCGTAGATATTCTGTGCCATGAGTGTCTCCAGAGAAAGGGGGAGGACAAGGCACGTTTCCCACGCCAAAGCGCCTCGTCCATAAGGGCGAGGCCGAGGCTGCAATCAGCGTGGTCAGGTCACGTGATTGTCTTCCCGGCATCCCGCCAAGGGGATACCGGCCAACCGGGCGACAATGTGGATGTCTTTCTCAACCATGCGAGCAGTATTAACCGTGTGGCGAGAAAAGTCAATTTGACCGCTCTCGCGAAGGCCCGGGATGTCCGCTCTGCTGGCCTGGGCGCCCTAGTCCATGCTGCTCGGCGCCTTGAATGACCGGTTTGAGGAAGCTGCACTGTGGCGTTGGTGGTCCTGGCGAACGACGGGTATGGGCCGTCTGATCATCACCTTCAGCTTATTTGGGACCGCCATTCAGGAAGGATATGACTGCGTCAGAGACGTCTTGATGGATCGCCCGGCGTGCGTCCGAAGATACACCACAGATCGATGCATCACCTTCTTCCTCCATCAGGATCTTCGGTCCGGCTAACGTGCAAACGGAGAAGGCATCGAGTATCGATGCTTGGGGCAAGACAAAGGACGGAGTCTGCTGATCATCAGCCGATGTGCTCTCGGGCTTGCCAAGGGAAATCGATAGCGTCCGAACACCCGCCGGCACCGAACCCAGGTCTTCCGGATATTCCGGGTTTATGGCTATTACCGAAGTCACGCGGGGGTCTCGCGCCATCCCAGCCAGGCCGTCCAGGTTGGTGGCCGACATGTCGACGCCTTGGGCAGCTAACCACCCGCAATCCGGTCCGCGCTGTTCTCTGTCCGGCGCGCAAGAGTGAAGGTAGCTGGCGACATCAAACTCTGCTCCGCCGACGGACAGGGCAGCGGTCGCGCCAAGTGCGAATCCAGCGACTGATACCTTGGTTTCATCAACTCGCGGCCCCCAAGTCGTATCGGTCAGCACCAGGTCAATCGCGCGGCTGATGTCCCAGGGTCTTTGCCAGATTTCGTTCAGGGCAGCGGCCGCGTTGTCCGGGTGCGGTGCATTGACTTCGGCCACAACGAAGCCTGCCCGAGCGATGGCGGAACTGAGCCAGGCACCTGAATCAGGCGCAGATCGCAGGCCGCCATGTGACACAATCACCAGCGGGAGCGCGCTATGCGTGAACTCCGCATTTGGTGCTGCTGTAACCCCCTCGAAAACGGGATTTCCACCGACAGAGCCCGATGTTTTTGCCTCGGACGGATACCAGATCGACACGGACAGAGGGCGCGCGCCCTCGGATGTGTCCAAGAGATGAGCAAGTCCTGGAACAGTTTGAGAAAGAGAAGGCCCTGCGATCAGGATCAGAATCAAAGACAGACCAAATTTCATTCCGGAACTCCCCGTGTGGGCCAAAAGACTGTGTTCCTTTATCGTGGCCTTATAAAAGAAGGGCAATGTCCGGTTCGGAGAAGCTGCGACCAGCTTGGCCAGTCGAACGGATGTCGGCTCAGGGCCAGACACGTCGGTACCGTTGCGTGACCCTCGTATCGGGCAGCCGTACCGCCGCATGACCGGTTTGAGCCCTTTCCGGACGGGTAACCTCGAGCTAGAGCTGGCTGATAATTTTGGAGGGCATGATTTGGCTAACGCACTAGTTCCCGAATTTTCAGTCTCGGATTGGCGTCGTTCAAAGGCGTTCTATTGCGATGTGCTTGGTTTCAAGTGCGCCTATGAGCGTCCCGAAGAAGGCTTCTGCTATCTCCAACTTGGCGATGCGGAGCTGATGATCGATCAGATAGGACAAGGCCGCACCTTCGATGATGGGTATCTTCCTGTAAGCTATCCCTTTGGTATGGGCCTGAATGTTCAAATCCGTGTGCCATCTGTGGACCCGCTTGTTGAAGCTCTAGCCGACATCAACCACCCACTTTTTCTTCCTGTGGAGGAAAAATGGTATCGCGTTGGGGATGCCGAAGGAGGAAACAGGCAATTCGTGGTCGCCGACCCGGATGGCTATCTGCTACGGTTCTTTCAGGACCTTGGAATGCGTAGGCCCGGCGCTTGATGCTGGCCAAAGACGGAATGTCGGTTTCGTCCGCATTGCCGACATCGGGCTGCCGGGTCACGCTGCATGATGCCACGGACGGCCGGTTTGGGGAAGCTGCGCTCCAGCGGAGCCAGCTTGGCGAATGTCCGGACAGGGCCGGAATTACCGGCGCGACCTTTCTGCATCTGCAGAATGTTGCGTTAGCTGCATGTGGTAGTCTGGGCTCAAACCGGTCATGCGGCGGCCCCATCACGAGGGTCGCGCCACCCTATCGACGCGATCGGCCCATAGCCGCCGTTCACCAGGCTGGTCATCGCTGCGGGGTGCTTCCCTAGACCGGTCATTCATGGCTCCATGCAGCGTGATTGCTTAGGCCAACGTCAGCAACGCGGACAATGCCGCCGTTCGCCGGTCGCTGCTCCAGCTTAGGTCATCCTACCTCCGAGCAGCCATAGGGAAGAAGCGGGCGCTTTCATAACCTCACTCACCACGGCGCTACCACTTTTCCGACTATGCCTTCTCCTCGATGATCTCGGTTTGCTCACCCACGAGGATGAGCGTGTTCTCATGGTCGAGGAAGGTTTGCTCGTCTGGAAAAACCGCTTGTTCGTAGGTTTCTGATCCGAGCACGGCTTTCATCCCTTCAGGGCTATCGAACCAGATTTCGGCGGTGCCATCGAAGTCGGCCTGCGGGACGGGAAACTCGCCTTCCGTCGGGTGGGTCTGGATGTAGCGAAGCACATGGGTCTTTGCCTCCGGGATCGAACGGAACAAGGGCCCGTGTGTCTCACGGTGGTGCCGCACGAAGGCCGCGTGGTCGATATCCGGATTGCGCTTCAGAAGCATTGTCATCTTGATCATGGTCTTGGTCCTTCAGGGATGGGGGGTCCAGCGGGGCGCCGGGGAGTCCGTGGGCAGGTCGATGCCGCCGGGATAGGTCAGCAGCTCAAACAGCGTGCCCCAAGGCGCGCGCCCATAAATGCCTGCATTGCCGTCATTGTCTTCGTTGTTGGCCAGCGGATGTGGCCCCTTCAGCAGCGTGCCTCCGGCGGCCGTGAAAGCAGCGCATGCCGCATCGATGTCGTCGACGTAGAGGCCAAGGTGCGTGAGCCCGAGATCCTGAAGGCGCGCAGGATCGGACTGTGTCCCGTCTTCCATTCGGAAAAGCTCGAGGCTTGGCCCGTTGCCAATCCGCACGAGGCGCATGTGTTCGATCCGTGTTCCTGGCAAAAGACCCAGTTCCGCCTCTGGCCCTTCGCCTTCCATGTCGGGCCCTTCCTCTGGCAACACGTCGTAAAGCGTGACGGCTCCGAAAGCGTCGGACAGGAAGCGGGTCGCGGCCTCAATGTCAGGCACGGTGAGGCCCGCATGGTCCACAGCCCGAATTCCCGGAGCCGAGGCTCGTGCGCCAGCAAAGCCGGCGAGGTCGGTCACGGACGATGCGCCTCCGGTGGCAACCTCCTCAAGCGCTGCGTTGAACTCTTGGGTATGGGGTTGGGCAAGATGTGCTTCAAAGGCCGCGTCGTCGCGGTATTCCTCGAGCATCACCACCGCACCGCTGTCTTCGCTGAAGGCCTCGAAGCGGATGTTGCCCGCTTCGCGGCGCACCTGCTGCGCCAGCGTTTCCACTAGTGATGCCAGCCTTTCGGTCTGACCAACCTTGGGCGTTACCCTTGCGATCATCGTGCGTGTCATGGTCGTCTCCGTCTTGGGATACTGCGCTGCGGCAGTCACCGGGCCAACACGTCCCTGAGGACGCCCGTTCCGTTACAAACTGGAATGAGTGAGTGCTTCGGCTATATTTTTTCAAAACTTCATTCATGTGGAAATTTTACCGATGATCCAGTCCGTCACCCGCGCCCTCGAGATGCTCGATACGATCGCCCACGCAGGCGGTGCCGCCTCTCTGGGAGAGATTGCAGAGGGGGCTGGCCTGAAGACGACGACCGCGCACAATATCCTCAGAACCCTTCAGGATGCCGGCTACATCCGACGTCGCCCCGGCGACATGCGCTATCATCTCGGGGATCGCATCCTGAACCTTGCCCGTGTAGTGGGCGATGACGAGGTTCTCCGGCGCCGGTTGCGCCCCGCTCTGGAGGAGATGGCAGCCCAAACCAGTGAAACGGTGTTCCTCGCTGTCCCCTCCGGAGACGAGGTCTACTTTCTTGACGCAATCGAAAGCCCTCGCACTCTGCGCGCCTCGAGCCAACGTGGAGAGCGTCAGCCGATGGCAGGCTCAGCTATCGGTCTTCTCTTCCTGGCATTTCTTCCCGCTCTACGCCACCGGATGTTCGAGGTCCACGCGCCCCGCATCGGTCCGGGGATCGCGGCCGAAATCGACGCGATAGCTGAACGCGGCCATGCTCTTGACCAAGAGAACTGGTGCCCAGGCCTCAACTGCGTTGCCGTCCCTTGGCACGACGATGGGGAAGTCCGCGCCGGCTTCGGCCTCGCCGGACCAAGCAGCCGCCTGACTGCGACGCGGCTGGACGAAATGGCGCACATCATGAGCGAACTTGTATCAGACGCGTCCGCTCCGGGTCGGGGCTGATACCTGTCACAAAGGGCTCAAGCCGGTCATGCGGCGGTGCGGCAGCCCGATACGAGGGCCGCACCACTGTATCGACGTCTTCGGCCGATTGTGTTGAAAAACTCGGGTGGCTTCAGCACAGTGCAGGGTTCCAGAACGCCTGTTCTAACTTAGGGCTAAAGTGCCTCGCCAGAGAGGGCGATCTGACTTTCACCAGAATAAAATTCTCGGTGGAGCCCTGTGAGTGCTCGGTGAGAGAGTTTTTCAACACAATCGGCCCTCAGCGGGCATTCGCCAAGTCGGCCATCGCTGCGATGCAGTTTCCCGAAACCGGCCATTCGCTGCGGTTGCGAAACCAAGGCAAGAGCCTATTCAAACCTTTCGGACGGAGCGGGCTTTCGCTGCAATATGTAGGAAGGAACGTAGACCCGAGCATAATTGGTGAAACCGTCTCACCCTCGGGTAGCGTCTCTGCCAAAATTCAGGCCCGTACCTGCACGCGCTCACGAACACGGTTGTAAATTCTGATCTCCGGTTGATGCTCAAGTTCCACGACGACTGCGAACCGCTGATCAAAAACTTGGTCCACCGCCCAATGGGAGAGACACCGCACGACGAGGTAGTAGACCTCTCCGTACTCCCCCGTATCACGTTTGAAAGTTACAGAGGCCGTCTGGACTGTGTTACCCGCGCGCTCGTCCGATCCGGGTTGGAGCTTGCACTTAAACCTCGGAGGCACGGCTGGCGCTGCCCCCTCCAACGTCTTGTCTCGTTCGCGGAAGTGCTCAAAGAGCTCTGCCTCGTCGATGCCGCGCAGCAGTCGGAAATCCATTTTGGTGCCGAGATAGTCACTACGGGTGCGCCGGACGGGCGGGTCGTAGGCCAGGGAGACCCGGATCGTACGGTCCCCACCCGTTCGGAACTCAGGTGGGATGGGCAGTCTATATACTGCGAATTGATCCATCTCTAAGGCGTCCTCAGCGTAGAGGACGACACGATGATCATCCGAATAGGCGGCGCGGATGGGGTCAACGACACCGTTGCCTCCAATCCTGACGCGCTCGGCAGCTGTCATTACACCCAACCGTCGTTCGAAGGCATCAGGCGAGCGCGCCGCGCCCACGAGGAGCGCTCGTAAAAGGTTGGCAGACGCATTGGGCATACGGCGTAGTAGGCGCGCGGCTTTGTGGATCAATAGCGGCGCGGCGAAAGATGTGCCCCCGGCGGCAGTGAGGAACTGCTCGGTGTAGCGATGATTCAGCGTGATGACCCCCGCTGCGGGTAGACGCGGCGCGCCTGCCAAGCTGACCGAAGGTACGTCGAAGACGGCTGTGCCGCCGAGATCGACGACGTCGGGCTTTCGCACACCGCCCGCACCAGGTCCAACCCGTGTGAATGGCGAGGGCTCGCCCCATTCATGCGTAATCGGTCGAACATTTGCATCATGCGCATGCCGAGCGTCGAGGCCCGTCCCTCCCGCCACAGCGCCGACTGTCATGACGTTCGCTGCGCCCGCGGGCTCAGCCAACCGGTTTTCAGGCTCGAGCAGATAGGTTGGGTATACGGTTACCAACTCCTCAGACGTAGCTGCCATGAAGGGTCTCGGGCGCCCCCGATTGCCGGCGGAGACGACGATTAGTACGTCGAGCTCGCGAGCGAGCGCGTCAAGGGTCGCGGCCCAGGGACCAACGCGACCCTGTGGTAGGTTAGCGTTAGTATCGCCAAGAGACAGCACGAACAGCCTACAGCCTTGGTCCGCGTGTAGCGTGCGAATTGCCGTATCCATTACACGGGGCACGGTGCGTCTTTCGGGGAACCGGCCGTTGTCGCCCACGACCTTGGCCACGGCCAGACGTCCGACCGGCTCCAAGGAACCTGCTGGAATCGCGTCGCGTAGGTCACCGAAGAGTGCCGCTCCTGCGACTGATGTGCCGTGTCCCCAAACATCGGCAGCGCCTACTATGCCCTCGCCGAGGTGACGACCGACAACGAGCCCGTTTAGTAGAGGATGATCATTTACGCCGCTGTCGAGGATGCCGATGATCGGCGCACCCTCCGCCGGATCAAGGACAGGGGGCATCCTGCCCGCGTCCAAGGCCACCATCGGTTGGGCTACGAGATCCGGCTCCGGCGGTAGGTCGATGATCGCGATTTCGGGCACCCCGAGGAGGGGCCGAAGGCCGCGACCCGTCGCTTCCACGCGCATTACGGTTATGGAGGGCCCTATATAGGTGTCGTATACGGCTCCGCCTTGGGCGACAAGAAACTGTTCGATTTCCGCAACCTTCGCTTCGCGCTGAGGCCGGGTGCCGAACTCCCAGAGTTCGATGTCGAGGACGTACTGAACATCGTCCTGAAGATCCTCAGCTTCAGTGATGCCCTCAGCTTTGATCTTCGGCCCGAGCCGGTCACGCGGGGCGAGCCCTCCGATCCCATCAATTCTCCCCACGAGGCCGGCGTAGTTCGGATTTTTCTGACCCGGGTTGGCTGGCGGTGCGTCGAACTTACTGAGGCGGTCCATGAACTCAGTCAGGTCGCCTGTCGAAGAGAAGAGCAGGACAGTGCGATCCGCATCGCTGGAGACGACCAAGAGGCCGAGCCTCTCCCAATCGCTCTCGGCGATATGACCGTCAACTTGTACGCGAAGGAGTAGAGAGGGGTCGACGAAGGCGGCTGGCTTTGCGGCTATCTGCTCTGCCATCGCAGTCCGGGTCTCCGCCTGAAGGGCACCGCCATGACCGCCGCCGCGTCCGGGCGGGGCGCCGCCTCCGCCGGTTTTGCGGCGCGCGATCGGCACGCGGGCACGGATCAGTTGCAGGTGCTCGAGCTGTGCCATCCCCTGGTTCCTATACGGAAGTGGTGCCCGCACCACCTTCGCAAGCCCTCGCGCGCCGGCGTTCGGAATTGCGCAGGGCTGAGCGTAAGTGACCGTCTGTCACACCCGTGTTACCATCCAAGATCGACAGCTTGATCGCTTGTTGGGTGATCCGAGCCAGTTCCGCATAGGAACAACCCGTCAGGCGATCGACATAGATAGCCGGATCAATGGAAGTCGCCACGTTGCGGAAAGCGTGCCGCATATAAGCTTCGATCATCCGCGCGTTGGGTAGATCGAACCAGACCACCTCGTCGAATCTCCGCCAAATTGCCTGATCAAGCTGGCCCGCGAGGTTCGTCGCGGCGATCAGAAACCCGCCGGGCTCAATCTGCTCAATGAACATTAGTAGACTGTTGACCACACGGCGCAATTCACCGGTCTCGGTCGGCTCTTCCCGCGAGCGCGCAAGCGCGTCAAACTCGTCGAAAAATAGGACGCAAGGCTGGCGCCGTGCGAACTCGAAGGTCTTGCGGATGTTGGTGGCCGTCTCTCCGAGATATGACGACACGAGGCTGTCGAGGCGTACGTGGAAAAAGGGTAGCCCCAGTTCACCGGCAAACACCTCCGCGCACATGGTCTTGCCCGTGCCGGGCGGGCCGCAGAAGAGAAGCTTGGAGCGTACCTCGAGACCATGGCGGTGCAGGCGGTCCGCTTGCCGGAACTCGCGGATGATGCCGGCGAAAAGTTCCTTATTCTCATGCGACAGGTGAAGCTCGGCGGGTGTGCGCTGCGGCTCCACCCGCTGGATGAAATCGCGTGCCTCGTCCGGGAAGGGCAGGAGCTTACTTGCAGGAGCCGTTTGGGTCGAACCTTCACCGAGGCGATCGAGAGACTTGCGCAGGGAGCCCGCGAGCACTCGATTGCCCTTGCGCTCCTCCTCGCCGATGATCTGCTCGACTACGGTGCGGAATTTGTCATCCCGACCGTAGCTCGTTATGAGCTTTTTCATCAGTTCGCCGCGTGCCATTTCGCCTCCTTCGTCTTTCCCTCCATACCTGTTCGATAAGGACCTTGACAACAATAATTGAGGTCTTGGAGTCCTCGTAGCCAGACTGAGTGATGGAAATGCATGCTGGCGCGGTTCTTGAAGCCATCCCAGTCAGCTTTCGTAAATAGACGCAGGTCGAACCGGCCCGGCAGAAACGGGTCGCTGTAGTCACGCAGGCGCTCCCGTGCGCGTCTGAGCGAAAGGATAGACTGTTGCAACAGTATCGTTACCAGATTTCCGTGCGCTGCGTTGGCCCGCATCTTGATCCATATGGAACAACCTGCCGCACCCGCAGCCGTGAGGTCGAAGTCGCCTTTCTCGATGGTGTCCCGGGACATCATCCCTTTCGCGCACCTTGCCGCATTCGGAAAATGGGGCTCGGTGCCGTCATGCGGCGCCACAGAGCCAGCTCGTTCTTGGTCCACTCTTAATGTCGGCTTCTATCTTTGCAGGGTAATCGGATTGTCTCCGCGGCGAAGGTCCGCTCCCCGCCCTTTTTTGCTGGATAACGTTTCTGTTCAGTGACGAAGATCCGCCCGTCAGTAATAGTGCAGCCCGTTTTTTTAGATGAATCTTGGTTTGTAGCACGACGGTTCATCCGCGATGAATGGCTTGTCCCGAAACTTGCCTCTCGGCAAGCCATGCCTTCTGCCAAAGATAATATGCAGATTGACTGATCGGCGGACCTGCCAAGGCACGGACGACGGGCAAAATCTGCATGCCACTTTTGCCTTGAGCCAGCATTCGAGCCGCTGTCACCTGGCGCTGAAGCGTCATCACCAAAGGTCGCCCGGATACGGTATTAGAAGACTTTGCGTGGCGCAGCTCTCTTTGCGTTCGTTGGGACGTATTTTTCCGTTCCACCGCTGACAAGACCTGCAGCAACACCGGTACGGCTTGCCCAAGTTTCAGATCACAATCATCGCCTAGTTTGACATCGATAGAAGCACCCGCCCGATGCAGTGAAGATAGCCTATTCATGATTTCAGATGGTTGTCGTCCGAGGGGCCGCAGTCCTTCGAAGGAAATCGAGCACTCCTGCGATCGAGCGACACGCCGTATTCGACGTATCAAACTGATGGCTGCTTCATGGGATTTGTCGCAGTCTTCTGAAAAGTAGAATTTCACGCCGCCCCCAATGTTCATGATTTGTTTTATTCTGAACTTGTTGTCCTCTACTCGCAAGTGATTTTCTGAGTGAGTGAAAAAGTGCAAGAAGCGGTACTTTAATCAATATATAGCGCGACATAATGACGCACTACATATTGATAATAGTTCACAGTTTGACACAATGGATAAATGCTAAGTATTTGTAATTTTGTAATAATAATTAATAGATTGGTCTATCAGAGCAATTTTGCGTAGGTCAAGTTAGGACAGGCCATGCTTGCTGCTTTCCATTCCATACACGTATTTTCGAAGCCTCCTCCAAAACTTCCCTCAAAACAAATCTTGTACCGCGTCTTTTTACGGGCATGATTCTCTCATAGTGCTGCGAACAATATTTTTGCGGCTCGATCTGGAGGATCTGGACGACAATGTCTTGGGACACGACGAGCATCAATCTGGTACGGCACGATGATATCCGGCGCAGGTTACGTGCGAAGGGTGTCCGGCTGCTGGATATTGCCGTTGAGACAAGCAGACAGTCCAGCCTCGTGACGCAAACGAGCCAAGGATACCGGCGCTGTCCCGAGATCGAAGAAGCGATCGCCCGTCACCTCGACCAGAGTGTCGATAGCCTGTTCCCAGAGCGCTACGGGCCTTCCACGACCGAACAGGGAGATCAGCCATGACCCCATAAATACAAAGCGACCCCGAAGCATAGCTCGCGAGGTCGCCTGATTTGCTGAACTTGGTAGGTCCCAGCAAACTTAGGTTCTCTCGCATCGTCTAATTTGTCAAGTCTGCACACCGTTTGAATGGCGGGGGCAGGGCTGGCCTTACATGCAAAGGAACGCGTCTGGCTGCGGAAGTCACAATAGATGGCTTCCCGCTAGACCTCAAAATCGATGACAGGAAACCAAAATGAACGCCGCTTGGATGCGGCGACCGGAGGCGCACGCAGAGTGCAGCGCTTACCTCTCTCGCTTGACATGGAGCCATACGAAACCGCGACATCTCTGTGTTCACGAATTTCGGGCAGGAACGGTTTGCCGCGGATGCGCGTGCTGTGCCGTGATTTTTCGATAAACAGCGTGGCCCTCGGCAACGGCGAGGAGGAGGCGGTTGCCCGCGTCGCACGTCTTGCCGGGGTGGAGCCTGCCCAGCTGCAGCTTCATACCCCAACATTGATCGAAGTCGGTCGATATCGGGTCGGCCATGAGACTATCAAGTTCTCTGCCATGTTGCGACGGGGAGGGCAGCTTTGCCCGCTCTGTATCGCAGAGGATGAATGCCGCGATCCAAAGTTCGGGCCCTATCAGAGGGATATCTGGCAGGTCGCCGCGTTCCGGCACTGCCAAAAGCATGGTGTTGCGTTTGAGCGCCCGCAGTTTGCATGTCGGTTAGGCGATATCCACGATTTCACGCAGGTGCTGAAGACATGGGCCCCAAGCGCGATCATTGAGGTCGGAACCGATGGGTCCGCTTTAGAGGAGTATCTGCTCAGCCGCATCCGGACGGGGGCTGGCGCGGATTGGATCGACCGGCAGGCGTTCCACGTCGTGTGGCAAGCGTCAGAAGCTCTGGGCCTTCTTTTGAAGGAGGGCCCACAGGCCAAGTTGCATCATCAGCCCACAGATAAGCTGATCCGCGCAGGGGCGGCGGGCTATGAGGTTTTGCGCAAAGGGCTGGATGCGCTGCAGGTGACATTGACTGACCTCCGAGAAACGGGCGGTCAGCATATGAATAACTACGGCAAGCTCTACGGCCCACTTTTGAGCTGCCTTCTGGAGCGCCGCCGCGACCCCGAGTTTGACGAAATCCGTCGCTTCGTGCGGGGCTACATCCTGCAGAACTTCCGCATCGCGCCAAACACCTCGGTGCTGGGTGAACAGACCGAGGGCAACCAGATGTTCACGGCGCTGACCGCGAGCCGGCATTTCGATGTGTCCCTATCCATGCTCAATCGCCAGCTGAAAAAGGAGGGGCTTCGGCCGGAGGGCAGGCCGAATGAAAAAAGCGATCCCAAACTCCTCGTGTCGCGTGATCGCATGGAGCAGGTGGTCGCAGAGGTCCGCAAACTGTCATCGATCACGGTGACACGGGCAGTGATTGGCGCCGATCGACATATCATGGATCGCCTATGGGAATCGGGACTTTTGGTGCCGCATTACCCCGATGATGGCGGAACGCCCGTGTTCCACCATGACGACATCATGCAGTTTCTAAAGCGCCTGCAAGACGCCGCCACAGCGGTGCGGAAGCCTTCGCGCTATTGGCGTCCGCTGACCTCGGCAGCGCTGAAGATACATTGCTCGACCGTCTGGCTTATCGAGCAAGCTCTCTCGGGAAAGTTGCAATTGGCGGCGCGAATGTCAGGCCCGTTCCAGATTGCGGATTTCCTGGTTTCGATGAACCAGCTCCGTGCGCTTCTCAGTGAGGTGTCCGAAGGCATGGTAACGGCAGCCGAGGCCGCAAAATGGCTCGCGGCAGATATTCCGACAATCCACGCGCTGGCATCATCGGGGCTTTTGCCGTCGCAGCTTGCCGAAAACAGGCTCGCCAACCGGCCGCAGAGGCTGTTTTCCAAAGCCGATCTGGACGCCTTTGCGCATTCCCATGTGGTCATGCGCGCTTTGAACGGGGCGCGAAGGGCAAAATACACGGACACGCTGGCCTTCATAGAACAGCACGGCGCGCAGCCGGTGCTTTCCGACCCGAAGGTAAAGCCGATCTTCAAACGCCAGCATCTCGAGCATATTGCCAGTCTTGAGGGGGGGCGAGCAGCTGTCATGGCTTTTGTCGATTGAAAACGCCCGTATCGCCAAGGCGTCCGACCCTGATCTTCAGGTCGAAACTTCGGAGGGGGAGAAATGAGCGTCTCTTTCTTCGATATCGACCATGACACGTGGAATTACGGCAAGCCAAAGCTGCGTTCGGCCGGCAAGATCACCCTGCCGGAAATCCATGGAGTTCTGCCCTTCTCGGGGGTCCGCAATCCGATCACCGTAAGCAGTACATCCCACAAGACGACCTTCACTTACAAAACGAAGGCGAACGGATGGCAGCCCCGCGTTGGATTGGCGGAAAGCGGCGCCGAATTGGCCGTGGCGGAGAGGTCTCTTATCACTCCGGGTGTCTATGACGTCGAGTTCCAGCCGGTGCGCTTCCCCTATCGCCATCCGACAGGGCGTACAGCATGGCATACCATCGATCAGCGGATTACCTTTGACTCTGGTCTGCGTCGGTTTGTTTTCGTCCGTAACAGGGCCAGCCTTCTAAAGCCGTGGGTGCAGGACGAAATCGACGCTATTGCCGATGCTGTGCCCGAGAGCGAAGCGCATGAATTTGCCGTCGTTGAGGCCGAGGCCTTCTCGCGACCCTACCGCGAAAACCTCCGCCGGATGCATCGCTACGTTGCCTTCGAGCCTGATCCCGCTGCGGATGCCATGGTCGACGACACTATCGAGCATCTGAGGACGCTCTGGCGGATGGCAGATCTTATCCCGCATCTCGACATTCCGCCATATCGGATCTTCCGGTCCTGCCTGCGCCTGATAGCCGCCAAAAAGCTTCAGGCCAATCTTAACGCCGTCATCTGCTTTCACTCCTGCATCTGGAGGTCACAATCATGAAGCTAAATCCCCTTATTCCGGCAGGCCTGCAGTTGAAACTCTCTGGCAAAACCAGGGTTTTGTATCCGAACGGCGATGGGTATTACCGCGCCGAACATGCCGATAGCGGCCGCGTGGAAATCATTACCTATAATGAGGCGCTGTCTTGGCTGAAACGGCCTGATTGTTCCAGCATTGGTCAGCTGACGAGCAGCGCCGCATCGGCCAGAGTGCGCAACGGCGGCCGGCACTACCGCGAGCAGCTTTCCGAGGAGCTTCAGGATCAGATCGATTTTCGCAAGGCGCTGTGTGTGGGCATTGATCATCTAGAGCAATCCGGGGTCAAAGTGACGCCGACATCGGTCGACAAGCTTCAAAACCAACGGATCATCCGTGAGGTGGCAGGGCAGCTCTATAAAACTCGTCCGATCTCCTATGCGCTGCGCGGTGGCTCCACGAAACTGGTCGCTATACCACCGCGCGGCCGGACACTTCTGGACTACAGGCAGCGCTATATCGACTCTGGCTATGACGAGATGGCTTTGGTGGATCAGGCGTGGTTGCGCGGCAATCATATGCCGCGGATCACGACCAGAATGCGCGAGCTGATGACCGAGGCAATTGAGCAGATCTATCTTGATCCCAAGAAACCGAACGTGTCGTCGGTCCTTCGCCATCTGGAAACGCTTACTACGGAAGAAAACGCAAAGCGGAAATTGAACGGGTTAGGCCCATTGAAGCTGGTCACTCATAAGACGCTTGCCAAACATATCCGGATGATCGGCTCTACCGCTGTGGCGATCGCGCGGGATGGGGAGCGTTTTGTTGCGAATAATCGCTCCCGTGGGGCCACCGATACGCGGGCCTTGAGCGTGGGGGAGGAGGTCACCATTGACGAATGTAAGCTGTCATTGATCACCACCGTGAAGGAGAAAGGCTGGTGGGAGCGGCTGAGTTCTGAAGAACAGGCTGCGTTGGAGGAGATCGACGAGATCATCCACACACGGCTCTGGCTGGTTCTCGTCCTGGATGTGGCGACTCGCATGCCACTGGCTTGGGTTCTGACGGATAGCCCGTCGCAACATGCGACGCTCGAGGCCCTTCGCATGGCGACACGCGATAAAACCCGCGAAAAGGTCGTGTATGGCTGCGAGAGTGATCCCATGCCTGCTGTCGGCATTGGCTCTATCGTGGGGGATAACGGCTCAGGCCTACGCAATGCATCCGTCAAGGCGGCTACCGTCGGTGTGCTCGGGCAGAGCATTGATGCCCGTAGCTATCACGGCGTCGATAAGCCCTTCCTCGAACGGATGTTCGGGTCGCTGGAGAGCGTTCTGATCAACATGATCCACGGCTATACCGGCCGAAAGGCGGGAGCTTTGCCCGGCTATGATCCGATCAAAAACGGTGTGCTGGATTGCCAGGTGCTCTATGGCCTGATCACGCGCTATCTGGTCGATGAATATCCCAACCAGCGGCATTACGGTGCAACGATGCTTGGGCAACGCCCGATCAAGCAGCTGCAGCTGACAAACCAATTCTATGGTTCCTTTGCAGAAATCTGTCCGCATGATCGCCTCATTCACCTCGGCTGGAAGAGCAAAGCGACGATCAGTGACGAGGGCGTCAAAGCATTCGGGCTGCCCTATAACTCTCCCGAATTGCAGGCCGTCCGCGATCACGTCCACGGCAAGGTATCCGTCTTCTCGGATCCCGATTGCACCAATCATGTCACCATCCTGATCGAGGGCCACCCTGATCCCATTCTGGGCTATCTCACATGGACCGCCATGTCAGATATGACGATCCCCGAGTTCCTGGCGATTGCAGAGGCTGCGCGGGCAGAAGATCCTGAAGAGACAGAGGAATTCGAGGCGCGGCTTGCACGGGCGCGACGCGCGCGGTTTGATCAGCTGCATTTCATCGCCGTCGAGCATAAGCTTGCGCGCAGCTATATGACGATCGCAGAGGCCCAGAAGAAGGCTGAAATCGTGACTGCAGGGCAGCATTCCCGTCCCTATAGCGCCCTGCCTGGCACCGTCGATCCGGGCAGTATCGCGGATGAACATGCGAGCGCTGGCATTCGGAAGGTGGGCGCAGGGTTCAAGCCGCCGCTGGACGGTTCGCTTGCCCCGAAGGAGGCGCCAAACACCGCAGAGCCCCTTCCGAAGCCCGATACAAAGGGGAAGCTGTCATGAGTTTCATCAACCTCTCGGCGGCTGGCAGCATTTCGACGCTGAAGGCCGCACATTACAGCTTCCCGAGGGCGGATCGTCTGAGGGAGGACATGGTCTGGATGGTCACGGACTACTATGCCAAAGCCTCTCTGCGCCGTCCTTTCGAGGCGCGTGGCCTGCTGGTCACGGGCCCGTCCCGCACAGGAAAATCGACTGAAATCCGGCGCCAGATCGACGCCTTGAACGATGGCTCCACGATCATGCCGGATGGTCGGCCCGCGCGCTTTGTATCGGTGGTGTTGAAAGGTCTGCTTTCGTGGAAGGATCTCGGGATCCACACTCTGGATCAAGGGCTGAACTACTCGGCAACCGGGCGACTGACACAGCGGGAAGTCTGGGAGCGCGTCGTCATCCAAGCCCGGGAACAGGGCGTGATCGGCATCCACTACGATGAATGTCAGCACATCTTTCCCCGCGTGACCGGCGAGGCGCGGGCGATGATTCTCGACAGCTTCAAATCCCTTCTGAAACAACCGGAATGGCCGCTCATGCTGATCCTGTCCGGCGTCGACAGCCTCGTGCAGCATATCACCAGCGAGGAACAACTGGCCTATCTGATGCGGCCGATCTCGTTTCCCGAGGTGGCGCTGCATCGACCCGCCGATCTGGCGGAGATGGTCAGCCTTTGTCATGCCTATGCGGATAAGGCGGGGCTGGCGTTCGACACCCTGAATACGCGGGATTTCTATGAGCGGCTTGCCTGCGCCTGTGCCAACCGGTGGGGGCTTGTCATCGAGCTGCTGATCGACGCTTTCGTCATCGCACTGAATCAGAAGGCAAGCGAACCAGATCCGCAGCATTTCTGCCTCGCCTTCACGCGTCGAACGGGGTTGCGGGAGGGCTATTCACCCTTCGCGATCGATAGCTACGAGGCGCTGTTCTCGCCGCAGAAAATCTTCGAGATATGGGAGAAACGGCGGGCTGCGATCAGCGCCTAACCACCACCCATTACTAACTGATTGGGCTCGCGCTTTGCGCGGGCCTTTTTTCTTTTCACCGGCGGCGAGGGCGCGAGAGGCGGCGTTTGCAATTGCTCCAAATTGGTAGGGAATTGCTCCAAACGCGAATGGAGGTGGAAATTATGATTCTATCTCAATTGGTTGCAGATGATTCGTTTTGAGGGCCGTCGGAAATTGCACTCTTATGGTCCAATGACACTTTGTGTAGTTGGACCATAAGAGTGCAGATTTGGAGCATAAAGCTACCAAACCGCAGTCAATATGGTAAATCCAACACACTTGGGTGTCTTGGCCGACACACTATCCCAAAATAGCAATACAGGTTGTCTGGCAATTCTCAGAAACGCCTCGTCGAACTACCTGCGACTGAGGTCGCAGGGCCTATGCAGCGTCACATCAAGCGAGCGCCTTTTGTGGGTCGAATTCATTCCGCGCAAAAAAGCATCCATACCGATAGTTCTCTGCAAATGTCTGATCATGTCTCGAACGTGACATAATCAGACAATAAGGGCGGATTGCCGACCTTCGCTGCGGCAAGCGCCAAAGTCTGCTATACGTAACTACCGGACTTTGCCAAACCAGTCTTCAAACTGCCCCAAGCAAGTAAATGTACGGCTGCACCACACTAAAAATCTAACTTTTCCTATCGGATGCACGTTTAGCGCACCACTTTTGCTCATGGCGGCAGACAACTGGCACCGCGGAGGAGAACCCGGGCCTCAAGCCTACTTGAGTTCATACTGCAGACTAAGTAATCACTATAAAATCAGGGCGGGGATCGCATCGACAGTTTTTTTGGGGGGGCGCTACAAGTAATTGAAAGCGAACGTAGAAATCCTCAGTGCAATCATTTACTGTTTTCTTGAGAGGCTAGTTTATCCATGTCAGACCAAAAAATGTTTAGCGCCCGAGAAGAATCCATTCACCAAATCTTCAATGAGAAGAGGTATGTAATCCCCTATTATCAAAGACCTTATTCTTGGCTAAAGAACAATGCCGAAAGTCTTTGGGAGGATTTGTATTCCACTTGGATACAAGAGGGAACAGGCGGATCTGGCTATTTTCTTGGAAGTGTAGTTTTAGTACATGACAAAGTTCTAGGTCGAGATGAGATAGTCGATGGTCAGCAGAGATTTATCACACTTCAATTATTGTTAAGTGCGATAGCTCATAAACTTTCGGATCCAGATCTTGCCAGAAAACTAACACGATATTTTATTTCCGAAGAGGATGAATTCGCTGGGACAAAGGCGGAATTGGTCGTCCTGCCTGGAAATCGATACAAAGATTTCTACGAGCGAATTCTTAACAAAAAGGAGCTGGGTGAGTTCAGTAGCTCGGCAGGCAAACGGTTTATCGAAAATTACCAACTGTTCGCCGAAAAATGCGAAGGCTTGAATCAACTGGAGCTCGCAGACTTTGGGAAATTCGTTCTCCAAAGGTCATTTATTGCTGTTTTGCGCGCAGAAGATCAATTGAGAGCGCTAAGAATATTCGCAATACTTAACGACAGAGGTATAGATCTACACCCTGTTGATATACTTAAAGCAAATATTCTCGAACGGACAAACCTCTCCGAAACTCAAAAAACTAAGTTCGCAGAGAGCTGGGAAGAATACGAGGAGACACTTGAAAGAAAGAGATTTCAAGATCTGATCGGGCATATGAGGATGACTTATATTCGGGGACGAACGCAAAACCCACTGCATGACGATGTGCTTGAGCGAGTGAAAACTGCCAAACAGGCAGAAGACTTCCTGAAAGATGAACTGCCTAGTTTTGTGAAGTCTTTTGAGTTCCTTCAAAACTCAGATGACATTGACGTGCGCAATATGGCTGAAATTGGACGCCGCTCTGGATTTAAGGACTGGGAAGCTCCCGCCCTGTTTATAACGCGTCGAAAGTCTCAGCTTCCAAGCTACAAACAGGTACTTCGGGAAATAGCATCGATAGTGGTTTTATTGGCCATCACGAAGGCGCCGGATGGGCAGCGCGCAGGTCGTTTTGGGCGAATGATTTCAGATTTTGAAGCTCTTCTATCTGGTAAGCAAACTCTCGGTGATTTGGAGAGCTTGAAGATAAGTCGGTCTGAATGGCAGAGCTTTGAGAGCTCCCTTTCCACTGATGCATACTCCATCAGAGGGCTTCGAGCAGGCCTTCTTTGGCTTGAATGGATTTCCGGTGATGACGACAGGTCGGTTGAAAGCTCAGAGGTAACTATCGAGCATGTGCTCCCGAGAAAGAAGGGAGAAGAACAATTTTGGCTGGAACGGTTCTCGTCTACGGATTGGTCGGAACACTCAAATCGGCTAGGTAACCTTCTTCTAGTGTCGGGAAGAGCAAACACTAAAATGGCACGGAAACCCTTTTTGGAGAAGATGGAGTACATCCAAAAGAAAGGTGGAAGCTCGTGGATCTGGACCCAACAAGCTCTTGGGCAGCGAGATTGGAGCCTCGAAGTAATCGAAGCGCGAGAGAAAGAGATGCTAGATGCATTTAAAAAGAGGTTTAACTTTTTATAACTTCAGTATCCGTCTAGTATCTAGATCTGGGGTCAACCCCCGTATGCGCAGATCAGGACGGGACCGTTTAATTGGTGTTGCTGCACCACGTCATGAGTGGCCGTTTTGGTGATGCTGCAGGTCCGCGCTGCCAATCCCAATGAATGTCTGGATAGGGCCGGAAGCTCCCTCAGGCCTGGCGCGCTAGGCAAGGGTCCTGCCGCGCGACTGCATCTCTGCTTCGTGCTCGAACGGGTCATACTGCGGCGCAGCTTGTCTTGCGCCTGGAGGGCCGTCGCTCCCGGCCCATAGCCGCCGTTCACCAGGCTGGTCATCGCTGCGGGGTGCTTCCCTAGACCGGTCATTCATGGCTCCATGCAGCGTGATTGCTTAGGCCAACGTCAGCAACGCGGACAATGCCGCCGTTCGCCGGTCGCTGCTCCAGCTTAGGTCATCCTACCTCCGAGCAGCCATAGGGAAGAAGCGGGCGCTTTCATAACCTCACTCACCACGGCGCTACCACTTTTCCGACTATGCCTTCTCCTCGATGATCTCGGTTTGCTCACCCACGAGGATGAGCGTGTTCTCATGGTCGAGGAAGGTTTGCTCGTCTGGAAAAACCGCTTGTTCGTAGGTTTCTGATCCGAGCACGGCTTTCATCCCTTCAGGGCTATCGAACCAGATTTCGGCGGTGCCATCGAAGTCGGCCTGCGGGACGGGAAACTCGCCTTCCGTCGGGTGGGTCTGGATGTAGCGAAGCACATGGGTCTTTGCCTCCGGGATCGAACGGAACAAGGGCCCGTGTGTCTCACGGTGGTGCCGCACGAAGGCCGCGTGGTCGATATCCGGATTGCGCTTCAGAAGCATTGTCATCTTGATCATGGTCTTGGTCCTTCAGGGATGGGGGGTCCAGCGGGGCGCCGGGGAGTCCGTGGGCAGGTCGATGCCGCCGGGATAGGTCAGCAGCTCAAACAGCGTGCCCCAAGGCGCGCGCCCATAAATGCCTGCATTGCCGTCATTGTCTTCGTTGTTGGCCAGCGGATGTGGCCCCTTCAGCAGCGTGCCTCCGGCGGCCGTGAAAGCAGCGCATGCCGCATCGATGTCGTCGACGTAGAGGCCAAGGTGCGTGAGCCCGAGATCCTGAAGGCGCGCAGGATCGGACTGTGTCCCGTCTTCCATTCGGAAAAGCTCGAGGCTTGGCCCGTTGCCAATCCGCACGAGGCGCATGTGTTCGATCCGTGTTCCTGGCAAAAGACCCAGTTCCGCCTCTGGCCCTTCGCCTTCCATGTCGGGCCCTTCCTCTGGCAACACGTCGTAAAGCGTGACGGCTCCGAAAGCGTCGGACAGGAAGCGGGTCGCGGCCTCAATGTCAGGCACGGTGAGGCCCGCATGGTCCACAGCCCGAATTCCCGGAGCCGAGGCTCGTGCGCCAGCAAAGCCGGCGAGGTCGGTCACGGACGATGCGCCTCCGGTGGCAACCTCCTCAAGCGCTGCGTTGAACTCTTGGGTATGGGGTTGGGCAAGATGTGCTTCAAAGGCCGCGTCGTCGCGGTATTCCTCGAGCATCACCACCGCACCGCTGTCTTCGCTGAAGGCCTCGAAGCGGATGTTGCCCGCTTCGCGGCGCACCTGCTGCGCCAGCGTTTCCACTAGTGATGCCAGCCTTTCGGTCTGACCAACCTTGGGCGTTACCCTTGCGATCATCGTGCGTGTCATGGTCGTCTCCGTCTTGGGATACTGCGCTGCGGCAGTCACCGGGCCAACACGTCCCTGAGGACGCCCGTTCCGTTACAAACTGGAATGAGTGAGTGCTTCGGCTATATTTTTTCAAAACTTCATTCATGTGGAAATTTTACCGATGATCCAGTCCGTCACCCGCGCCCTCGAGATGCTCGATACGATCGCCCACGCAGGCGGTGCCGCCTCTCTGGGAGAGATTGCAGAGGGGGCTGGCCTGAAGACGACGACCGCGCACAATATCCTCAGAACCCTTCAGGATGCCGGCTACATCCGACGTCGCCCCGGCGACATGCGCTATCATCTCGGGGATCGCATCCTGAACCTTGCCCGTGTAGTGGGCGATGACGAGGTTCTCCGGCGCCGGTTGCGCCCCGCTCTGGAGGAGATGGCAGCCCAAACCAGTGAAACGGTGTTCCTCGCTGTCCCCTCCGGAGACGAGGTCTACTTTCTTGACGCAATCGAAAGCCCTCGCACTCTGCGCGCCTCGAGCCAACGTGGAGAGCGTCAGCCGATGGCAGGCTCAGCTATCGGTCTTCTCTTCCTGGCATTTCTTCCCGC
The DNA here is from genome assembly GCF_037949285.1 of Thioclava sp. GXIMD4216. NCBI lineage: Bacteria > Pseudomonadati > Pseudomonadota > Alphaproteobacteria > Rhodobacterales > Paracoccaceae > Thioclava > Thioclava sp. GXIMD4216. Next base: position 415,624 of record NZ_CP149926.1, on the reverse strand, counting down.
TCTACGCCACCGGATGTTCGAGGTCCACGCGCCCCGCATCGGTCCGGGGATCGCGGCCGAAATCGACGCGATAGCTGAACGCGGCCATGCTCTTGACCAAGAGAACTGGTGCCCAGGCCTCAACTGCGTTGCCGTCCCTTGGCACGACGATGGGGAAGTCCGCGCCGGCTTCGGCCTCGCCGGACCAAGCAGCCGCCTGACTGCGACGCGGCTGGACGAAATGGCGCACATCATGAGCGAACTTGTATCAGACGCGTCCGCTCCGGGTCGGGGCTGATACCTGTCACAAAGGGCTCAAGCCGGTCATGCGGCGGTGCGGCAGCCCGATACGAGGGCCGCACCACTGTATCGACGTCTTCGGCCGATTGTGTTGAAAAACTCGGGTGGCTTCAGCACAGTGCAGGGTTCCAGAACGCCTGTTCTAACTTAGGGCTAAAGTGCCTCGCCAGAGAGGGCGATCTGACTTTCACCAGAATAAAATTCTCGATGGAGCCCTGTGAGTGCTCGGTGAGAGAGTTTTTCAACACAATCGGCCCTAAGCCGACCTTCGTGTCAAATGCAACGAACGACCGGTGTCACGCCATCCGTAACTTTCCGTGCTCGCAATGCATCTGATCAATCGCCGATAGTAAAGTAAGAGCACGGCGACCTGCTTTATGCGCGATTGATCCTTGTAGCAGGGAATGTGGCACCATTTTCGGATTGACCGGACCTTCGTCAGAACCCATTTTGGAGACTCTTACAGAAGGTTTCAATGCGGCTACTCTTCGTCATCGTCCTGACCAGCCTGATGATGCTGGCTGCCTTGCCGCAGAAGTCTGTGGCGGGGCTCGAGACGCATGACTGCGCGTCCTGTCCGGAAGTGATGATCCAAACAGACCACAAGACGCCGATGCACCAGCAAGCTGACCTAACTTGCGCCGATATGGCGACCTGCGCATCCCATGCCGTTCTCGATGAAAGCCGGCCTTTCCGCGACGATGTACTGCGACGCTTCCGTTATGCGTGGCCTGAGCCGCGTCGCGGAACGGCGATACGCCTATCTCTGGACCTCCCTCCGCCTCGCGCCCGAGAACTCGTTAGTTGATCTCGGGTCGATTGCGCTCGGCCTGTTTACAGGATGCGGCCAGCACTGCCGCTTAGGACGGAACACTTCTATGAATCAATATACTCTCGCCGGAGCCGCAGTCTTTGCTGCGGCGCTTGCGGCCTTTGCTTTCACGCGCACTCCTGCGCCAACCGCCCCTACCGAGCCAAACGCCACCCCTGCGGACGGCGCGGCCATGGTGACCGTCACCCTGCCCGATACGTTGTCGCCCGAGGCGACCATGGGCAAGCGGGCATTTAATGCGGTCTGCGCGGATTGCCACGGGGAAAATGCCGCCGGAAGAATGGGGATCGCCCCACCGTTGATCCATAAGATCTACGAGCCGTCGCATCACGGAGACATGGCTTTCCAGATGGCGGCTGCGAATGGCGTGCGGGCACATCATTGGAAATTCGGAGATATGCCGCCCCAGCCTGATGTCACACGCGCGGATGTGATCTCGATCATCGCCTATATTCGCGAAGTGCAGCGCGCCAACGGGATCAACTGAGATGAAGATAACACGACGCGCCTATGCGCGGGAGATGCCCCTGCTGACGGCCAAAGCGGCCAAAGTCCAGCTTGCTCCGGAAGGTTACCCAGCGACGCCGGTCTGGAGCTATGATGGCACGATCCCGGGGCCGGTGATCCGCGCGGTTCAGGGAAGCCGTTTGGAGCGACGGCTGACAAATATGCTGGAAGTCCCGACCTCGATCCATTGGCATGGAATCCGTATCGAAAACGCCATGGATGGGGTTGCAGGGCTGACCCAAGCGGCGGTGCCCTCCGGCGAAAGTTTCGACTATGCCTTTGATCTCCCCGATGCCGGAACCTATTGGTATCATGCGCATAAAAATTCGATGGAACAGGTCGCGCGGGGGCTTTCTGGCGCTCTGATCATCGAGGAACCGACCCCGCCGGATGTGGACCGTGATGAGGTCCTGATGATTGACGACTGGCTGTTGGACCCCGAGACTGGCCTGTTTGTCGATGACTTCGCAGCACCGATGACGCGCAGCCATGGCGGGCAGATTGGCAACCTCGTGGGGGTGAACGGGCGCTACGACTACAGGCTGCCCGCGCGGCAGAACGAACGGCTGAGGTTGCGGTTGATCAATGCGGCCAATGCGCGGATCTTCGGCCTGAAACTTGAGGGGATGACCGGCTGGACCGTGGCTCTTGATGGCATGCCGCTGGGCGCGCCGGAACCTGTAACGGATACGTTGGTCCTTGCACCTGCGCAGCGCATTGATCTGATCGTCGATGTGACAGCCGAGGAAGGGGAAACCGCAGGGGTTCTATTTGCTGCGGCCGATGAGAGCTGGCGCCTGCTGGCAGAAGTCCCTGTCACGGGGCGTGCCGGATCGACTCTGCGCGGCGCGCCTGAGCCCTTGCCACGCAATCCGCGTATGGAGATTGCAGGCATCGAGGTTGCCCCTGTCCTTGATATGCCACTGCAGGGCGGGGCCATGCGCGGGTTGGATGGTGCAAGGTTCAACGGGCAGCAGTTGGATTGGCAGGAATTGGTCCAGCAGGGCCAGTTCTGGGCATTGGCTGGACAGGTCGGATTGGGAGATACCCCCTTTGCCACTCTCTCGCGTGGCGAGACCCTCCGCATCCGTATGAAGAACGAAACGATTTTCCCGCATGCGATGCACCTGCACGGGATGCATTTCCGCGTGCGTAAGGAAGATGGGACGCTTGGTCCCTTGCGCGACACGGTGCTGGTCATGCCGAATGAGGTGACCGAAATCGCCTTTCTTGCCGATAATCCGGGGAAGTGGCTGTTGCATTGTCACATGTTGGGCCATGCCGCGTCGGGGATGACAAACTGGATCGAGGTCTCATGAGGGCGCTCCTGATTTTCGCACTTTCGGGTCTGGCCTATCCAGTTTGGGCAGGCGACAGAGGTGGCGCAGCACTTTATCAGGACCATTGCGCATCATGCCATGGGACACAGCTTCAGGGCCATCCCGATTGGCAGAGCACAGGCCCGGACGGGCGGCTGCCAGCACCCCCCCATGACGCTACCGGACATACCTGGCATCATAGCGACGATCTCCTGTTCCGCATCACGCGGGACGGGACCACCGCAGTGGTCGGCGAAGGCTATGAAAGTGATATGCCGGGTTTTGGTGCTACGCTGAGCGACGCGCAAATTCGAGCGATCCTCGACCATATTAAATCGACCTGGCCCGAGCGCGAGCGCACCTACCAGCAAGAGGTCAGCCAGCAATAATAAGCAGTAATAAATCAGTTTTCAGGGAACATTTCCCCGCTGGTCAGGTGTTAATTATCAAACCAGCCAGGAGAGAGCCATGCCCGAAAGCCTTCATATCCTTGCAATCCTCTCACTCATCGCGGCGATCATCTGCGCGGGCTGGATTGCCTTTGATGAACGCAGACGCCCACAGCATATGTGGATTATGAACCTCGTCTGGCCGCTATGTGCGCTTTTTGGACATGTGTTGGTTCTTGGGGCCTATCTGGCCGTTGGCCGAGCGCCGATAGGCGGGCATGCGCATCATCACCAGCACGGCCATAACAACAAACCGCCCTTTGCGGTCTCTGTCGCCAAAGGCGCATTGCACTGCGGAAGTGGCTGTACCGTCGGTGACATCATTGCCGAATGGCTGGCCTTCCTTCTGCCGGCTGTTGCTGTGGCATTTGGCTGGCACTGGATATTCGCAGATAAGATCTTCGCCGTCTGGGTGCTTGATTTCATCCTTGCCTTCGGCTTCGGCGTGGCCTTCCAGTATTTCGCGATCAAGCCCATGCGGGACCTCTCTCCGAGAGAGGCACTTGTTCAGGCGGTCAAGGCAGATGCTGCCTCGCTGACGTCATGGCAGATCGGCATGTACGGGTTTATGGCCATCGCCCATTTCTGGATCTTCCCGCATGTCTTCGGGGCGGAACTGCGCACAAACAGCGTCGAATTCTGGTTCGTGATGCAGATCGCCATGCTCTGCGGCTTTGTCACCTCTTACCCCGTCAACTGGTGGCTGATCCGCGCAGGGATCAAGGAACAAATGTAATTCTGAAGAATGGAGGCCACCATGCCGAAAGATAGCAATAAGACTGCCGTTCTGTACCGGATGGTCATGCCCGAACATACCTGTCCCTTCGGGTTGAAATCTAAGGATCTGCTGGAGCGCAACGGCTACGCCGTCGAAGATCATCACCTGAAGAGCAAGGACGAGACCGAGGCCTTCAAGCGCGAGCATGATGTCAAGACAACGCCCCAAACCTTCATCGAAGGGGAGCGCATCGGGGGGCATGATGACCTGCGCATTTTCCTCGGGATCGACCCGCCGAAGGAAGAACAAACCGACACGAGCTACCGGCCCGTCATCGCGATCTTTTCGGTCTGTGCCCTGCTGGCGCTCGGGCTGGCGTGGCACCAGTACGGGACGATCCTGACTTGGCAGAGTTTCCAGTGGTTCATCTCGTTGTCGATGACGGTGCTTGCGATCCAGAAGCTTCAAGACGTCGAGCAGTTCTCGACCATGTTCCTGAACTACGACCTGCTGGCGAAACGCTGGGTGCCCTACGGCAAGGTCTATCCCTACGGCGAGGCGCTGGCCGGCATCCTGATGACCGCGGGCGTCCTGACATGGGTTGCCGCGCCCGTCGCCCTGTTCATCGGGACCATTGGGGCGATCAGCGTGTTCAAGGCCGTCTACATCGACAAGCGCGAGTTGAAATGTGCCTGCGTCGGCGGGAACTCCAACGTGCCGCTCGGCTTCATTTCCCTGACCGAGAACCTAATGATGATCGTGATGGGCTTCTGGATGGGCCTGCGCGCCCTCGGGGGCTGAGATGAGAAACGGGTGCGTCGTCGCAACGCCCCAGGTGTCTTTCTGCCTTAGCCAACGTGCTCCGGCGCGACCGTGGATGTGAAGGTGGCAGTGACCAGCAGGATCACGAGGAAGGCCGCGACCTCCCACCGGATCGACGCCCTCAGCGGGCCGGCGTTTCCGGTCTCGGCCAGGGCCGGGGTCAGCCGAAGCTTGTTCAGCCCAGCGAGGCCGAGAAGCAGGGCCACGACTGCCAGTTTCAGCGTCAGGAACTGCCCCCAGGGTTGGGTCAGGACCGCGATAGGATCGCCCGCCAGGATCACCAGGATGACGACGCCCGCCACGACAAGCAGCCCGACCATGACAAGCGCTGCCTGACCGAACCGTTCGACAGTGCGGATCGCTGCGTCATTGCCGCGGCCTACCATGTCATAGAGCGGGTAAAACCCCCCGATCCAGAAGCTTGCTGCGAGGATATGGACGACGAAAAGCGTCGAAAGCACCAGCCTCGGGTCTCCGGTTGCATGACCACGCAGTGCGAAACTGATGGCGACAAGAATGACACCAAGGGCCACCACAGGGCGAGTCCAAACACGATTGAACACGATGGTAGAGATGGCGATAAGACCGAGAATATCGGCCTCTACCGACCGTCCGAGGGGACTGAAGAGCGCGACCTGAAGCATCATCGGATCAAGCGCGCCACCGAAGCCGCCGTAGAAGAAAGCCGCCCGCAGCGGAATGTTCAGTGCGCTGAACACAATGCCAACGACGGCGGACCATGCTACAAGCCGCCTGAGGCGACGGCTTGCAGCGGCATCCAGCTCCGTCAGGAGCCAGAGGTTGATGACGGAGCCCGCCGCAAGCAGGACACTGACATACATCCCCGCCTTGACGAGGATCGAGGCGATCTGCACCGGTTCCAGTGCGGCAAGAACTCCGCCCATGATCAGTTCGCGACTTTGAACGCGAAGTTGCCGTTCATCGGGTGGCCGTCCGGCGACATTCCGCGCCAGTCGATCTTGTAGCTACCAGGTGCGAGCTTCGGCAGCTTACCTTCCCAGGTCTTTACGGCTTGGTTTGCGGCAGGGCCATTGATCTTGTAGGTCTTACCGTCAGGTGCTTTCATCGTAACGGTGGTGATCTGCATGGGATCTTTGAACATAAGGTGCATGACCTTGGTGTTCGCGCCGACCGTCTGGCCGTTGCCCGGCATGGTCATCATGCCCTTGCCATGGGCGGAGGCCGCGCCTGCGCTCAGGGTTAGAGCGACCGATAGCGCGGCTGAGGTCAGGATCGTACGAAGTTTCATTGGGGTGCTCCCTTGGTTGGTGCAGGTTGAAAAGGCTGCGCCCTCATGGCTTTTCGTTGCGTAGAAAGGCTGATGCCGAGAGGGCGCAGCAACATCAGAACATGAAGTTGACGCCGACTACGCCGGTCAGCTCGTCGACTTCATGGCCATGATCGCGCAGGATGTCGGCTGTTCCACCGAAGGCGCGTTCATAGTTCACGCCGGCATAGGGCGATACGCTGCGGCCGATGAGGTCATAGCTCAGACGAAGCCCTAAGCTCTGCCTGAGCATGCGCATGATCAGGCGCAGCTGACCTTCGTTGCCTCGGGGCTGGCCCAACTGCGGACCGAGGGCGGAGTCTGGCTTCTGCCGCCGCAGCTGGCAGCTTGGGTGCCGCCGGGGATGCCGCATCGACTGGACATCATGACCGATGCCGAGCTTCTCGTGGTGCTGTGGCCGCCCGCCGCGTTGCGTGCATCGGCGCCGAAGGACTTTCCCGCGCGGGATTTCGTGTCTCTCGTATCACCGCTGTTGCGCAGCCTGCTGGATGCACTTGTGGAGTCCGACATGTCGTCGGAGCGGGGCAAGATCATGCTCCGGCTCATCCTGCACGAGCTTCGGATCATCGAACAGGCCCCGACCTACCTGCCCATGCCTGCGAGCGAGATCGGGCTGCGGGTGGCGGAAATCGCGCTGGCCGACCACCGCAATGACCTGCCGCTCGAGACACTGGCGTCCCGCGCCGCCACATCCATGCGCACGGCAAGCCGCCGGTTTCCGGAAGAGACCGGAATGACATTGAAGGCCTGGCGTCAGCGCGCCCGCATCCTTTGGGCCGTTCCGGAACTCGGGCAAGGCAAGGCCATTGCTCAAGTCGCCCGAGAGACCGGTTTTGCAAGCACTGCAGCCTTCTCCCACGCCTTCCGGCAAGTCATGTCCCAGACACCGAGCGAGTTTCTCGCATCGTACCAGCACGACGAAAGCATGGTGTGACGGACCACCAAAAAGATTGCTTTGGGTTCGAACCGGGCCTGCGGCGGTGCTGCGTGCTGGTAGCCCAGAAGAGTGGGGCCGTCCGGCAGAGACGGCCCTATCCGGACATTCATCTGGCGGGTGTACGCGGCGATGCAGTTCATTGAACCGGCCATTCGTGGTATTCTGCAGCATGACCCGGTTGCCCAGTGTCCGCAAAGCGGGACTGAGCAGCCATTCGAAATTTGAAGAACGCTTCTCGGAAAGTCCATCATGAGGGAAGAGGAATACGAAATACGGCTCTCTCGCCCCACGTTGCAGTCAGCAGAGCGCTCTGATCCGACGTAATGACAAGGCCGACAGGGCTTGAAAACCCATCCGCAACAGCCCTTGAACCACCATCCATCAGGATTTCGCGCACAGTCGTTCCGCCATAGTCGACAACAAAAACGCGACCGGTCTGTGTCATCGTGATCCCCGGTCCCGGAGTATTGAACTCCCCACCTGCTTCGACCCTCGTTCCATCCGGACGCAGGATCGTGACACCGCCACCGATATTTGAAACGACAAAGCCGCCATCAGGTGTTTGAACAGCACCTACGGGCGTGTTCAGGCCCTTGATGACAGAAGTAAGCGCGCCGTTTTCGACCGCCAGAATCTCATTGCTTCGTCGGTTCGCACATGAGCCGCCCCGCGCGGTCAAAACTCAGACCAGCAGGCGTTGCCAGCCCGGTCACATAGGCACTGCGCTCACCATCGGGCGTGAAACACCAAATCAGATCGCTCGAATAGGAGGCGACAAAGATCGCCCCGTCTGGCGCGATGGCAAGGCCGGACGGGCCGGAAAGCCCCTCTGCAAAGGTTGTGCGCGCACCATCTGGCGCAAAACGGCTGATGCGCCCCGCGCCCCACTCGGCCACGAACAGGTTTCCTCGCGCGTCGAAGCCCATACCGACGGCGGAGTTCACCCCGTCGAACAGAGGTTGTGGGGTCGCGGCGCTGACCCTGCCGGACAAGGCGCAGGGCAGCACCATCACTTGTGCAAGAACGGTGCGGCGGTTCGGTTTTATGTCCGGCCCTCCGCCTGTGCACGTGCGGCAAACACCTCTTTCGCCGCGAACAGCCCGTTCAACGCGGCCGGAAAGCCAGCATAAACCGCCATCTGCATCAGGATTTCGGTGATCTCTTCTTGCGAAATCCCCACATTCAGGCCCGCTTCTATATGCACTTTGAGCTGTGGCTGGGCAGTTCCCATAGCGGCCAGCGCGGAGATGGTTGCAACCTCCCGGTCGCGCAGCGAAAGCCCTGGGCGGGAATAGATATCACCGAAAGGGAATTCGAACAGGTAGGTGGCGAAATCCGGTGCGATATCGGCCAACGCGTCGATCACGTTCTGTCCGGCTTGACCGTCGATGGTTTCAAGAGCGCGTTGCCCGCGCTCCAGTCTGGTTTCTTCGGCTTTGATTTGAATTGTCATGGTTTTACGTCCTTTTCTCGGCTTCGACATAGCTGTCGATTTTGATGTCGAGGACGAGAAGGGAGTCTTCCAATTCAGCCAAATGCGCACGTACCCGCTCGCGATGCTGTTCCAACAACACACGCCGCTCAGGTCCAGTTTGATCCCCCTGCGCGCGAAGTTCGGCATAGAGCAGCATTTCACGTATCGGCATACCGGTGGTTTTCAGGCGTTTGAGAAAACCAATCCAAACGAGGATGGCTTCGTCATAATCGCGCTGTCCGCCAGCATCACGATCAGCGAAAGGTAAAAGCCCGATCCGCTCATAATAGCGGATCGTATGAGCCGATAGCCCCGTGCGTTTTGCGAGTTCGCTGATCTTCATGGCACTCTGATTCTCATCCAGACGCATCCAAGGCTAGGGGTTTGAGCACACTCTAAGTCAAGATTTTTTCTGACATTGCGATTGGTAGAATGGGCTCGGAGCGGACTTGCGGTAATGCGGCAGGTCATTTTCGAGGGCCGCGCAACGATATCGACGTGTCCGGCCCTTTCCTGCCGCTCATCAAAGACGCCTTCGCTGCGGAGCAGCTTCACCAGACCAGCCATTCATGCAGGCCGCAGCATAGTCTTGGGCCCCGAGGTCGGCAGCGCGGACAAACCTGTCGTCTCAACATTTGCCTTACGGGGCATTCACACTGAGTGTTTGCACTGAATGTGCGCAAGGAGAGGCCCGAAGCTGTACACGCGATCATGACGCTTCGCCCAAGTGCCACATCACCCAGCGGGCTTCTTCCATCGCGCTGCGCCCGAAGTGCTTGCGGAAGTCACGGCTGAATTGGGAGGCGCTCTGATAGCCGACCTCGGCCGCAACACTGGCAACGGAGCCGTGGTTTCGCGCGATCATCAGACGTGCCTCGTGAAGGCGCATCGCCTTGATGTAGCGGACTGGCGACGTGCCCGTCAGCTGCTTGAAATGTGCGTGGTAGGATGGAACGCTCATCCCCGCCGCAGCCGCCAGATCCGGCACGGAGAGGACTGAAGTGAAGTTCTCCCTTATGCGCCCCAAGCTCTCGACAATCCTTCCGGCGGGGCCACGCTGACGCAGCGCTGCGCGCAGGGCATCGCCCTGCGGCCCGACGAGCACGCGGTAATGCAGCTCCCGCAGCAGTCCCCGGCCCAAGATCGCGCCTTCCTGGGGATCCGCAAGTGCGGCGAGCACCCTGCCCAAAAGCGCCCGCATTATCGGCTCCATCGGGCTCGAGATCAGGCTCCGGGCTCGCGCAGGCGCCGTCTCTCGCACGGCGTCCAACGCAATGGCGATTTCGGCGGCGAGCTGCAGGTCGAACTCGAGATAGAGCGCCAGCAGAGGGTGTTCGGGATCAGCTTGGGACGCCATGCGGAACGGCACGGGGACCGACACTGCAAGATAGTGATCGGCATCGTAGCGATAGACTTTCCCGTCCAGAAACCCCTGCTTTGCCCCTTGCAGCACGAAGACTGCGCCGGGACGATAAAGGACCGGGACGTCCTCCAGAACGGTTTCGGAGCGCAGGATGCGTAGGCCGGGCAGTGTCGTGCGGTTATACCCCGCAAGGGGCGCGAGCCGGTCCGCCTGACAGGGAAGATCATCGCATTTCATAGGATCGGACAATTCTGAGAGAGGATATGCCGTTACTGGCGCATTCGATCAAGACTATCTGTCAATTCACTAAAACACTCAAGCGAGGGCCTCATCATGTCAGGCAAGACCTTCTTCATTACCGGCGCCAATTCGGGGTTCGGCTTTTCCATTGCCAAGGCGGCATCGGGGGCGGGACACAAAGTCATCGGCACGGTTCGCTCTGATGCAGCGCGGACATCGCTGCTCGAACGTCTGCCCGGCGTTCACACGGTGCTCTGCGACGTCACGGATTTTGATCGCATCGACGGGATCGTCGATCAGGCAGAGGCCGATTTCGGCCCGGTGGATGTTCTGGTGAACAATGCCGGCTACGGGCACGAGGGAGTGCTGGAAGAATCCCCTCTGTCCGAGATGCGGCGTCAGTTTGACGTCAATGTCTTCGGAGCCGTGGCAGTCGCCAAGGCCTTTCTGCCCCGCTTTCGCCAGCGGCGCGCAGGCTTCATCCTCAATGTCACCTCGATGGGCGGCCTAATCACCATGCCCGGGATCGCCTATTACTGCGGCAGCAAATTCGCTCTGCAAGGCATCTCCGAGGTCATGCGCAGCGAGATGGCGCCGTTTGGCGTCCATGTGACAGCTCTCTGTCCCGGTTCATTCCGTACCGACTGGGCAGGGCGCTCCATGGTTCGAACCGAACGCTCCATCGCCGAATACGACCCCCTTTTCGATCCGATCCGCCAGACGCGGCAACAGAAGGACGGGAAGCAGCTGGGCGACCCAGACAAGCTGGCCGCAGCCGTCCTCAACCTTGTGATGTCGGACAATCCCCCGCCGCAACTCCTGCTTGGCAGTGACGCGCTCGGCCTCGTGCAGAGCCGACTGCACGCGATGCTTCAGGAAATCGACGATTGGGAAACGGTCACCTGCTCGACGGACGGCTGGGTCCGCTGACGGATCAGTAGTTCGCGGACGCGGAAGACACTGGCTGCGCCCTGTGTTTCCTCGCTTTTGATCGGGACAAAGCGCATGTTCGGTCGTTGTGCTGCTTCGCAGATCGCCTCGGCATCGTTCGCATCATTTTTCTAACGCTTGACGAACGGCTTCACGTAGGCAGGCGGAATAAGCCGAACGCCGTGGCCGAACTTGGTCAACTCCCGACCCCAGAAATGCGCGCCTCCGCAAGCCTCCATCGCCACAGCGCAAGGCTGAAGCGTTGCAAAGAAATCCAACACCTGCGCACGTCACAGCTTCTTTCTAAGTATGACCTGACCACGAGCATCAGCGCCGTGTACTTTGAACACGTTCTTCGCCAGATCGAGTCCCACAGTGGTAATCTCCGACATAACCGCCTCCCAGAATGGATTGTTGCGATCCCACCTTGGCACAGAGATGCCGTCGGGGGGCGGTTACATCATCAAGCCCGCTCGGAACTGCCCTTGGCTCTCAACGGGTGTTATGTCGCGCCGAACCTGCGCGACACATCCGCTGTAAACGTCAGCAATGCGGACGAAGCCGACCTTTGCTCTACGGCTTTCAGGCTTATGATGTCCGCGCAGAAGAAATGGCGAAAGCTCGACGGCCAGAACCGCTTGCCAGAGGTCATCAGCGCGGTTGAGTTCCGCGAACGGCCTCCGCCAATTTCAAGACGCCGCTTGGTCAAGCGTCACTAACTTTTGTGCATATTTCGGAAGCACCGCTTGGGCGGTGCTGTCCCAATCAGTTCAGTCTCGGTCAGAGAGGTATAATTCGTGTTGCCTGGCGGAGGCAGATGTCATGGTTGCTCGACAAGCTCGACCTTTGACGCCAAAGCGTTCAACGCAATTTTGTGGACGATCTCCGAGGGGGCTGTGCATAGCTCACTTGCCACCAGTATACGGAAGCGATCGGCCGAACGTGATAATGCGGTGAACGCTACGCAATTCTGTGTCATCATCCCACAAAGCAGAAGTTCATCACATTCCCCCAAGTGAGACAGCAAGTCAGTGTCCTGAAACGCATCTGCAACATGTTTGACGACCACGGGCGCGTCCTCGGCAACGCTCAGGATCAAGGGGCTGATTTCTGAGCCGACGGAGCCTTGTGCAAATAGTCCTGAGGGAGATTTGGAAATATGCCTTACTAGGATGATTTTGTCACCTCGATCACGTGAGCGCTTGATGGTATCTGCAATACGTTGCTCGATTTCGTTGACGTTCCACAGTGGTAGGCTGCCACCTTCGAAATAGTCCTTTTGAACGTCGATGACGATTAGTGCTCTAGCCATGAATAAGGTTCCTTTGAGGTATATGCTCAAAGAAATTACACTGAAATGGAATATAGTTTCAGTGGCCCGATGGGCATATTTCGTATATATCGGGCCAATGAAGGTCGCAATTATTGCCTATGATGGGATCAGCCCTTTCATGCTTTCCACGCCGATGGCGGTGTTTGGAGAGTCCTTTCTCACGAGCGGTCATCTCGTAAATGTTTGCTCTTCTGAACCCCGGTTCACCGCCTCAGGAGGTCTAAATATCGAGGCGCCCTGCTCGCTTAAGGAAGCGCGAGGAGCGGACATCGTAATTTTGCCTGGGTGGCGAGATCACGAAGAGGCGGTTCCAAATTCGATCCTAGACGAACTTGGCGCTGCGCATGACAGAGGAGCCATTGTCGTCGGGCTATGTCTCGGTGCGTTTGGTTTGGCGCAATCTGGGATCTTAGATGGAAGGCGCGCCACCACCCATTGGGCCCGATGTGAGGTTTTCAGTTTGCGTTTCCCGCATGTCACTGTTGATAAGAAGGCAATTTTCGTGGACGAGGGAAGCGTGGTCACGTCCGCAGGAATCGCCTCAGGGATCGATTGCTGCCTTCATCTCCTTGCACGCATTTCTGGCACAGGCGAAGCGAATAGAATTGCACGACACCTAGTCGTAGCACCACAGAGGTTTGGGACTCAACCGCAACTGATTGAGCGGTCTGCAGCGGGTACGTCGGCTGATAAGCGCATCGAAGATCTGCTTGATGAAATTCGAGCAGATCCAACCTTGGCTCCGTCACTCGATGATCTTGCTGCTCGGGCGGGTATGAGCAGACGGACCCTGACCCGACATATACGGGCGCGAACCGGTGGCAGTCTAGGGGATTGGATACGACGGTTGCGGTTGATGAGAGCGCAGGAATTGATGTGTGCGGGAATTCGCGGTTTGAGTGGTATCGCGGTCCGAAGCGGTTTTCCCGATGACCATGCATTGCGCGCAGCCTTTAAGACCGAGCTCGGCGTCTCGCCACGCCAGTGGTTGGCTCGACAAAGGTGCAATTAATCTGCGCAGTGAGGTTTTGTGCGCGAGCATAAACATGATTTCAACGCAGAGGGAGAGAGAAAGTGAGCGGAGTTAAACGAGTGAGCGATATCGCGCCAGAGCGACTCGCTGCGCTGAATGCGGGCGAGATCGAGGCCGCGACCCTAACAGAATGCCTCGCAGTGGACTTCGCCAGGCTGATGCAAGCCAGCTTCCCCGAGATCGATCAATCATCGATCAATGAGATGGACGCGGCACAAACACAAGGTATCACGCGGCGCATGGTGCTCGCGGCACGGATCCTGCACGATCAGCTGGGCGCGGATGCATCAACGCGGCTAATCGATCATCCGTCCGATACGGTGAGGGGCTGGGCCTGTTTTGCACTCGGCACACGCGACGATATGGTTCTGGCGACCAAGCTGGACGTAATCCGCCCGCTGGCCGATGATGAGCATTTCGGCGTGCGCGAATGGGCTTGGCTTGCGCTGCGCCCCGAAATTGCCGCGCAGATCGACGCGGCGATCTGCTATCTGACTCCTTGGGTTACAGATCCTTCGGCACGGCTGCGTCGTTTTGCGTGTGAGTCAACCCGCCCCCGCGGCGTCTGGTGCTCCCATATCAAGCCGCTGCGCGAAGATCCGGCGCGCGCTCTGCGCCTGTTGGCACCCCTGCGTGCGGATCCGGCGAAGTATGTGCAGGATTCTGTCGGAAACTGGCTTAACGATGCCGCCAAGGATCGCCCCGATTGGGTACGTGCGCTCTGTCGCGACTGGGAGAATATGAGCCCTGCGCCAGAAACAGCGAGGATCGTCAAGCGCGCCTTGCGCAACATTGGAGGCGCCTGAAACGTCGCCACGGCACCTCGAGCATGGGGCTTAACTGCGCAGAAGAGCGTCGATATCGCCCGGTTTATAGCGGATTTCTTCGAACCGGGCTTCGCCCATCTCATCGATCAGCAAACGCCCGAGCACATCGGCCTTGACATATTCCGTCGCCAGAAGCCCGATCACTGAACTATCGGTGCGGACCGCCTCGACGCTATCACCGGGATGGAATTCAGCCACTAGCGCGTCGCGTCCATCGGCCACAAGTGTCATGAGGCGACGACCCGCCATTCGTTCCATCGCCGAAACCCCGCATACGGTCAGGTCATAAATCATTGGCCCCGCAAGCTGTGCCGTGCCATAAATCGCCAGATGAACGCGACAGCCACGCTGGGCCGCCGCCTCGAAGACTGGACCAAGCAGGGCAACTTCTTCATCCCAGACAGCCGCGAAAATCACCTCTTTTGCGGCCCCGATCAGCCGCTCGGACATCGACAAGACCGCCCTACGGTCGGGAAGTGACCAAATCATGCCCGGCGTACTCGGGGCTTCGAGCGCAGCCAGTCCGTCGGTCACTGTCTGTGCTGCCTCATCGAGTTTAGCCTTGAGCGCCTCCGAGACCTCATCCCATGGTCGCGCCGCATAGCGCACTGGATCTTCCTGTGCGCTCAACGCAGCGCCTTTATCAATCAGCCGTCCCAGCGTCTCATAGATCTTGGGGGAGGGCACGCCCGATGCCTTGGCCACTTCGTTGCCATTCATCGCGCCCCCAGCCAGTAAAGCACAATAGGCGCGCGCCTCATATTGCGAAAAGCCGAGCGCTCCGAGCGAGGTAATAAGAGGATTGTCAGCACTCATTTTCATAGCTCGCCATACTTCATTAATTTGCGGAATTTGCAAGGTGGAGGCGCCTCACGATGGGGCCATCGCCTGCGGATCGGCTCTTGCCCGTCGCGCCCCGAAATTGGCGCAGATCAGTGCCACGAAGCATAGCGCCAGACTCCAGAGGCAGAGCCCCCTCCAACCGATATGAGCGAAAAGAACAGGTCCGCAGGCGGCCCCCAGCGTGCCAAGACCATAATAAACCACCATATAGGCACTGTAATCGCGCCCCGCGCGTCCCGGAGTAAGACCAAGAATCAGTGCTTGATTGGTGGCCTGCGCAGCAAAGCTACCGACATCTATAAGGAATATACCGAGAGCTAATCCCCATAAGCTATGTCCGAACACCACAAGCGATACAACCCCGATGATCGCGACGCCTAGGGCGAGTTGCATGACAACGCGCGGACCGAACTGGTCGCTTGCCCTGCCCGCGAATTGCGACGACAACGCCCCAGCCACACCGATCAACCCGAAGCTGCCAGCAACGATCGGCCCAAAGCCGAAGGCAGGCGTTGCGAGATAAAGCGCAAGCACCGCCCAAGTCCCAGAAAACATCGCAAACCATGCTCCACCCGCCACAGCCAGAAGCCGTAAGGCTGGAGCGTCGCAAAAAGCCAAGGGTACGGCGCGGAGCAGGCCAAAGACGCGCGTCTCGCCGACCGACTCGTGGACCCGCGGCGCCCAGAGTGCGACAGAGCTGCCCATCATGAGAGTAACTGCCCCCAGAAGAGCAGTCATTGCCCGCCACCCTAGCGCCTCGCCAAGTGCTCCGCCGACGACCCGCCCCAGCAAGATGCCAAGCGCAATCCCCATCGCGATCGTACCGACGACCCGGCCCCGCTGCATCCCGGCGAGTCTGCCGCCGAATGCCGCGCATTGCGCCGCTGCGCTAGCCAACGACCCGCCTAATGCAGAGGCCAGCAGGAGCACTCCGAGGTTGGGCGCTAAAGCCACCGCGCCAAGGCAAAGCGCAAGCCCCGCAAGCTGCCATGCGATCAGCCTGTTCGCGGCGTAGCGGTCCCCCATCGGGACGAAGATAAGCAACCCCGCTGCGTATCCCAGCGACGGGGCTGCTGCGATCCAACCCGCCGCAGAGATCGGAACCCCGAGGCTGGTGCAGACGGCGGGCAAAAGCGGTTGCAAACTGAAATTGCCCGCAATCGCCACACCGGCAACGGTGGTTAGCAGCCAGATCTGGGGGCGCGTTAAAACAACGGGATCGGACATGACAGATCAGGCGTCCTTCATCGCAGTGATTTCGATTTCCACCAGTATGTCTTGGCTCACGAAAGGCTTGACATGCAGCAAGCTCAGCGCGGGGCGGATTTCCGAGAACACCTCACCATGAGCGCGCGCGACATCTTCAAAGAGCGCGATATCAGTCAAATAGATCCGACTTTGCACGACATCTTCAAGCTTGGAACCCGCCTCGATTAATACTTTCTCGACAGAGTAGAGAATAGTGCGCGCCTGCAAATAGGCGTCGCCTTTGCCGATAATCTGGCCATCCGGACCCGAAGCGGCGGTTGCAGAAACAAAGACTATCCCCCGTTTGATGACCGCGCGTGAGTAGCCGACCTTTTGCTCCCAAGGGGAGCCAGACGAAATTCTTTCCATACTACATCTCCTTTTATACTACCTAGGTAGTAATATGAAGATCGGCTTTGAAAACCGCCCTGTCCAGAGCCTACGTTGGGATATCACACAATCTTGAAATTAATGATCCAGCTGTTTCCGTACCTTCTCGACGAGCTCTTGCCACACTGAAAAATTCAATCTTTCGAAATAGTGTTTCGTATGATGAAGGACGGAGTTGTCACGTTAACCGGGTAGCGAATGCCTCCTCGCTGTCTACTACGTGGCATCTCAGCGATGCAGACACCTCTCAGCAGCGACAAGCGGCACCGGTCCCACCCTCGATTGTTGCCTAGGCGGTCTTGCTGTACGTCCGGTTCAATTTAAGTCCGAGAGAGGTCGAGGGGTGCTCCTCGAACTTGCCAGAGACGTCTCCTAAGAAACGGTTCGGCATTGGACGACCAAATTCTGGCTGCAACTCGCGAGGCACCTGCGGCACCTAATATCTTGATAAAGTCGTGGTAAAGTTTTCCGATAGCAGGTTATGGCTCTGGCGCGCCGTTGATCAACTCGGCGTCGTTCTTGACGAAACCTTCCGGTCCTTACGGGACAAACAAGCCGCCAAACAGCTTTTGCGCAAATTGATGAAACGCACGAGGTCTGTTCCCAAGCCGATATCACGGACAAATTCCGCTCATTTGGCGCGGCCAGACACAGTCACCTTCGTCTTGAACTCTGCGCAATAATTCTCCCATTTGCCAGCTTTACTGTTCGTGCTAGTCTCCATGGTAATAGGGTCGAGCAAGACAATATTTGCCTTGAGGCCGCCTCATGGTGATTGAAGTCTCAGAGGAAGTGACAGAAATTCAATGTCTTGCGTGATTTCCTGAAATGTATGCGCCATCTCGTCGGATTGATCGTTGAGATAGAAGTTATGCAGCGCATCCTCATAAATCGTGCAACGGTCAGGAACGGATTTCATCCAGTCCTCTGTTGGTATGTTCGTGTCGCGCCCACCAAAAAATACGCTGTTTGCGACTATAATGCTGCTTTCACTCCGTAACCTCGTCGATGAAACGCAAAAAATCTTGGTAAAACTCGCACCGAAAACCGTTGATTTCCAAAGTGCTGTACCACCAGCACTGAACCCTATGCCGAAACTTGGTCTATCTATGAAACTTGCTAGTTTCCGTGCTGCAATATCTATTCCACCTCTGAGAAATAACTGATGATGCAGTTCTTCCCCAGATAAATTCGCATGATCACAAAGATCATTCAGACCTAGGTAGATAATGTCGATATCCTTCCCAAGGATTTGGGGTAATGGGGCGCAACCTTCGGGTTTAAGATTTATATCTTTAACTACGTAAAGCTTATAGCTCATTTAAGATATCTCTCTTGTAGGTCCGATGATAATCTCACTGTTTCAGCGGAAGCCATCTTTATGGGCGCATCAAGTCTCGTGCGGAGGATTTTCTTCCGTTACAAAGATCACGCAGGCCGGTGATACGCATGGCGACGACTTATTGCTGATCTCTCACGAGTGTATTTTTACTCGTAACAGTCGGGCGAGAGGCGCAGGCTGGACCATTGCCTCGCGTCGTGACCATAAATGACTATTGCTCCCTCGCGCACCGCGATGCGCGCAACCTTGCGGGTGCTCTCGCGAATCTTCGTCTCGTTGCCATGTCCCTCGCTCCAGTCTGTGATCCAGATCTGCCGCGTGTCAGGGTCGGCCATCGAGGCATCCATAACGGCATCGACCGCCAGCAGCACCGCCCCTGTCACCGGCAGATGTAGCAGAACGGATTGGTGGCCCGGCACATGGCCGCTCGTTGACAGAAGCTCGACGTTGGGCGCAATCTCGGCATCGCCATCCACAAGTACATAGTTCAGCGCGGGATGATCCCAGGCGGGCCGGGTCTCGGCAAACCGAGGGTGGCCCGTCCGGGCAAGCTCGAAATGCTCGCGCTGAATAAGGAACGTAGCGCTTGGGAAAAGATCGTGATTGCCGGAATGATCGTCATCGAAATGAGAACAGACGACCATGTCGATATCGGCGGGTAAGAGGCCGATCTCCGCAAGCCGCGACGTAACAGTGTCTTCTGGCCGGATGTCCAGCGTCAGCCCTGGCGGATGCCTGGGGGCCTCCACGTAGCTGCGGGGAAAGCCGGTATCGACGAGGATATTCTGGCCGGCGTCGGTTTGAATGAGATAGCCGGGTATGGGCAGACCGCCGGGGTGCATCCGGCCATAAAGGAAGAGGAAGAGTCTCACATTGGTTCCTTGGTCTCTTGGTGTTACGGACGCCATTCGGGGGATGCATTACTCAAGGACGCGTATTGCCCAGTCCGGCGAGGAAATCGCTCAGGAGCGTTCGCCCCTGCGGCCAGCGTCCCACTCCACTGGCGGCGTTGACATGCCCAAGTGCTCCGATCTCGACCAGCTCCGCACCAAGCGAGAAGGCGAAGTTTCTGCCGTAATCCAGAGATCCGAATGGATCATTGGCGCTGATCGCGACCCGTGCTGGGAACGGAAGCGGTCTTAGGGGAACCGGTGCGAATCCGGCGGCTTCATCGGGAAACGGCGAACTGGCGGGATCGGGGGGAGCAACGAGTAGTGCGCCCGCGATCCCCGCTCCCCCTGCAGCCGCCCAGTGTGGCACAAGAAGACAAGCAAGAGAATGCGCCAGCAGTACCGGCGGGCGCGGGGCCTCGGCGATAGCGCGGCTCAGTGCTGCGAGCCAGTCGGCGAGATCGGGTCTGTTCCAGTCGGAAGGCTCAAAGCGGCTCATGCGGGGATCTTCCGCCTGCCAGAGACTCTGCCAGTGATCGGGGCCGGATCCACCGATACCGGGTAGGATGATGATATCAGTCATGTGCTATTCATTCTCTAGGCTGTATAGTCGGGGCCCAGTCCGGGCTCCGACATTGGCGAATTTCTATCCTACTTCATTGCCTTGGCGAGGGCCTCTGTATCTTCATAGAAGTGATAGAGCGTTAGTTTGCCGTCCTCAACGGAGGTGATCAGAGCCCAATCGCTCACGAAGGGCTTGCCGGTGGCGCGGACGGTATGGGCCAGCGTCCCGTAAAGTGCGGCATGGTTGTCGTCGCCAAAGGCGGCCGTTATCTCAAAATCGCCCGGCTCAAGCGTTTCCCCGAAGCCACCGAAGAATGCGGCTGCGCCATCGTGGCCTGTAAATGTGCCATGCATGGCATTGTCGGAGTTTCTGCGCGGGTTGGTCGAGATGAAAACGGCATCAGGCGCTGTCTGGGCCATCGCGGTTTCCATCGCTCCGGAGAAGATCGCGCCAAGGAAAGCTTGGGTGATTTCGACGGCGGTCTGTGCGGCATCGTTCATGGGAAAGTCCTTTCAGTCGGTGATTTGGTTAGAGATCGGAAGGAAAACCGGCGAGCACCAACTTGCCTATGGTGCGCTTGCCCTCAATGTGGCGATGCGCGGCAAGAAGAGTCTGTGCGGTAATCGGGCCGAGTTCTTGCGGTGCCGGTGGTGTTAGCCGCCCGGCGTCGATCAGGGTCGCAACCTTGGCGAGGATCTCGCCCTGTCGTGCGCGGTCGGGAGTGGCGAACATCGCGCGAGTGAACATGAACTCCCATGCAAGACTCGCGCTTTTCTGCATGAGCAGGTTCATGTCGGGCGGCGCATCGAAGGGTACGATGCAGCAGATACGGCCCTGAGGCGCAATAAGCTGTGCTAGTGCGGGGAAATGCCCATCGGGATCGGCGGCGAGCAGTATGAGATCCGGTGCGGGCAGGCCGCGAGTCGCGATCTGCGCGGGCATGTCGGTGGAATGGTCAATCACGGCATCGGCACCCAGAGACAGGCACCAGTCACGCGAAGCCTCGCGGGACGCCGTAGCGATGACGTTGAGGCCAGGCAGGAGCTTCGCGATCTGGATCGCCATCGAGCCAACCCCGCCCGCACCGCCCACCACGAGCAGCGTCTTGCCGAGCGGTGCATCTGCCTCGCCGGGTTCCGGCAGAGCGAGCCTATCGAAGAGAGATTCCCACACCGTTAGTGCCGTTAGCGGAATGGCGGCAGCTGAGGAGGCCGCAATTGTTTCGGGGCGTCTGGCAACGAGCGCGGCTTCGATCACATGCAACTCCGCATTGCCGCCCGGCCGCGTAAGATCGCCCGCATAGAACACCGCATCGCCGGGTACGAAACCGGCCGCATCGCGGCCCGCCTTGATCACCGTGCCCGCAACATCCCAGCCGAGTACCTGAAACTTGCCGTCATTGGCTTTGCGCATTCGCACCCGTGCGTCGGCAGGATTCACGCTAATGGCTTCGACGCGGACCAGCAGATCGCTCAGCCCCGGCTCCGGGACGGGAATTTCGTGGTCAATCAGCGCCTCAGGCGCGTTGGCAGGGAGAGCCTGCCACAGTCCGACGGCTTTCATGGATGTTCCCTTTCGCTTGTCTGAAAGGAAAGATAGGCTGATAATATGTCGACGTAAGAAGGAGAAAATTGGCATCGTATGGTCAAAAATGCACACAAGGCTCCGCTTTCTTGGGACGACTTACGCTTCTTTCTCGAACTTGTACGCGCAGGCAGCCTGATGGCAGCGGCAGCGCGTCTTTCTGTCGAACATTCTACGGTGGCGCGCCGCATTTCCGGGCTGGAGGCGGCGCTCGGCTTACGTCTTTTCGACAGGTTGCCGCGCGGCTGGCAGCCAACGAGCAACGCAACTCGGCTGATAGCTCGGGCGGAGGCGGTGGAACGTGAGATTTTGGCGCTTGGGCGCTCTGCTTCCAGCATAGATGAGCTGAAGGGCGAGGTTCGGATTTCTGCGCCGCCAGTACTTCTGGCGCTTCTGGTTGCTCCGGGTCTGGTTCGTCTTGGCGTTACGCATCCAGGCATTGTACCGATTATGATCGGTGCGCGCCGTGCCAGCGATCTCGATCGCGCCGAGGCGGACATTGCCCTGCGGCTTGGGCCGGTAAGCGGGCTGGATCTGATCGTCCGGAAGCTAGGAAATGTTCCTTACGGGCTGTACGGGCGTCAGGATCAGATTGAACGGCCCGCCGCAGAGCGTGTTTATATTGGCTTCGACGACAGTATGCCAGACCTGCCGCAGGCTGTCTGGCTCGAAGAGTACGTTCGGAAAGCGGGAGCGCGAATTGGAGTGCGAAGCAACGACATGGCGACGCTTCTCGAAAGCGCGCGGGCCGGCAATGGCATCGCGATGCTGCCGTGCTTCGCTGCGACAGAGCAGCCAGAGTTGACGGAGCTGCCTTGCAATGCTCCGTTCGAGGCGCGTCCGCTTCATCTGGTGATGCATCCAGACGTCAGACGTGCACCGCGGGTGCGCCTGGTCGCGGACCGAGTTGCGGAGCATGTACGGCGGCAGCTTGATCAAAATCGCTAAATGGATGCTGTCCGCATCGAGGTGCGCTTATAGCTACCGCCTTGATCCAGCTGCTCAGCTTGGTTGGGATGAATTCGGGGCCGTAGCACGTCGGGAAGACAACGAAAAGCCCTGGCGAGAAGATCGTCAAAGACATTAAGCGCGCCACGCGCAAACGTGAGGCGCTGGAAGAGGTGCGGACAGACAGAGACGCGTGGAAGCAGCAGGCTACAGCGTTGTTGAACGCCCCTCAAAAACGCCGAAAATGGTGGCCGTGGTCATAGGTCTCTGATTTACGTTGGCGGACGCAAGAAGGTCATCCGAAAGCTATTTTGGTGCTAGTAACTGACCGTTCCAATACCGTAGGAACATCGATCTTGCGTCACCGGCAGCAGCCTTCATTTCTTCAAAAGTCTCAGGCGGCGCATCGTCGGGCCATCCCCACCCAAAAATGGCGCTGAAAGAAACAAGAAGCGACGGTAAGCGAGCCATATCGAGAAAATCGTAAGGCATACTCATCACATGATAGCTTCCGGGCCGATAGCTAAACATGAAGCTGCGTTTCTCAGGATCTTCCAGATAGAAATCAAAATTGCTTTCCGGGTTTGCATCCAGATAGTGAACGATCCCGGCAAACGTCTCTTCTGAATGCACGATGTCGCCGGTTTCATAATTCACGACATCGAACACGTCATGGGCGGGCGAAAGCGCCAAGCTCATATCTTGCCGAAATCGCTGAAAAGCATCAGCACTGCGCTTCGAAACAAACATAAAATAGGCGTTCGAGTAGAAGTCATCGTTCATCTTGCAAGCCCCGCGCTTACGAACTTACCAATGTCCCATAGCTCGTAATAATAATACCTCTTGCCATTTAACGTGGCCTCGAAATAGCGCACACGGACGGACATTGAATCATAGGGCTTTCTCATGAGAAGAACCTTATCGGCGTTGGCCCGCACCTGCCCGACGGCTGCGTTAAACTGAGCCTGCAGCGCTTCAGCATTTTTAGCACTCCACGCAGGAAGACCAAATTCATGCGCATGGCGACTGTAGCTGTGTTGGAATTTCTTCCGCGCAATGGCCGACATTTGCCCCCATGGCTGCGCGTGGCCAACTCCCATAAAGCCATGCATCAAGCCCGCTTCTTCATCGACAGAATAATGGTTACGCTCCAGAGACGTAGCCTTTGACACGCGCGTCGGCGGGCGTTTTTTTGTCAACTCAGCAAGACGTTTTGCTTGTTTCTTCGTCAGCCGAACAAGGCCCTTAGCGGTGGATTTAGCCAGACTGACCAATCCGCCGCGCCAAGCAAATATCAGCGTTGCGACAGAGGCGTAGAGTTCTGCGCGGGCCCATTTTTCAGATGCAACACGATAGCTCGCATCGTCCCAAGTGGCAAAATCGATCCAGCCGATTTTGAAAAGAGTATCCCAGACATCCTGATCAATCTTATCTGGATCAAGTGTGCAAAAGTAATCCAGAACGGAATCTGCGCCCTTACCAGCATATAACGCGTTAGATTTACAGTAGTCCAAACCGCGCTTCGCAAGTGTACGCGCATTAGAAGCCCTCTCGCGCATGACACGTGCAAGGCCAGGTCTGGCAACCGAATTATCCAACATTACCGGCGTCAGATCTTCGGCAAAAATCTCTTCCGCCGACATACCTTCGAAATGCTGGATCAGGGCCGCCGCATTTTGGTTTGGAACTGTTGGATCGCGATAGCCAGATATTCCAACGCGGGCATATTCGGACTCCCAACCATTCTCGACGATATCTGCCTTCACTTCCAGATAGAACCATGCATCCCGATCAAGCCGCGTTGCAATTTCTTCCAGATGATCCGCCCAAGCGTTCAACTCTTCATAGCGAGGACAGCAGGTGCAGGGACACCCCTGAGTAATCTGTGCTACATCACTCAAAATTCACTCCTGCAAATTCAACCAAATCATATTCAAGCTCAATCAAGAGAGCCGCCGGAGCATGTCCGGCATTCAATGTGCGCCGAATTTCAGGAACGTCTTGCCACGCAGGAGCATATCTGGAGGCATGACGGCTGATCTCAACGAAACGCTTTATATGTATATCACTGCGCAATCCGGCAGCCATTCCCCGCAGCACAGCACAGTAGACATCCTCCAGACTATCGGCGGGATTACCACCTTCATTCGCTGCTATCTCACAGGCTACTTTGCGGCTAAACGAGCGGCGTCTTTGCTCTTGAAGAGCTAACAGAGTGCGCTCCGTCAGAACGGCTGGCCGCGATCTGAAGCGCTCCGTCTCGTTCACGTTTCCAGAAACGATCAGAACTTGCGCCAAAATAGGATCGCAAACCATTAGCTGGTTCACATCCAATAGTCGCGAGAGCAAATCGAGTCCCTCACCTGTCCGCACGATTGATCGCAATAGTTCCGGTTCCCAAAAGCGAAAATAGAACCACTGGCCATGATAATCTTGTAGACGCGTGAATTTGCGGAAATGCCGCCGCAAATCATCAAAGGACGCACGAGAACGGACATAGATCCCCAATTCCTGATCCCACAACCCAACGCCATCGTCCAAACGGGTCATAAGATGGCGGGTGAAATCATGACCTTTTTGGAGCTCCACAAGATAAGGGGCGCATTCCTCCAATTCTTCAGCGGCACTGCCCTGAAACAACGATTGGAACATTAAATCGGCCTGATCCAGCAGCCCTGTCAGAAGGTAGGGCGCCTTTGCTGCGTCAAGGATGGCGTAGGTACGCATCGACGGCACCTGTTCTGCCGCTCCATATGTGGCAATTTCAGCAGCATCGGGAGCGACATCGCCAAACAACGGCCCGGCCAGTCCATCCGGAACGGTCTGCTTTGGCCATTTTCCGAATTGGCGGCCTAAAGGAACCACACCGGATAAAGTCTCAATCAATAAAGCAGCCAGATCAGATCCGGCCTGAGGGGCCGCACCAATGTTAAGCCAAAAATCGCTCTCCACGAAGCATCCCGAAAGCTAAAATTATTCCAAAAACTGCCGGAAACATGCCGAAGGAACGAAGCTAGGACAAGACATCAGTCTAGAAATTGGCTGCTCCGCTCCCAGCATGCGCAACTTTCAGCCAAGCCCTGCCGCATGGCGCAATGCGTCGTTCACCGTTCGGCCACCCGTGCTGTATTGTCTGGGAACCAAGCCGACCCATGCCGCAAAAACCCGTCCACGCCCGAATGCCTCTCCCGTGCCAATCGCGGCAACCATCGCCGTCGAAATCATCGGTCCGATACCAGGAATGGTCATGACGTTGACGCAGTTCTCCTCGGTGCGGCTGATCTGCTCGATCTCTTTTGAGACCGCGTCGATCCGGTCATCCAGCCAGAGCCAGTCGCCGTATAGACCGATCAGGATGGCCCGCATGCGCGGCGATATCTCGTCTTTGCGTTCCTCGAGGATGGCCTCGAAGGAGTTCTTCAAAGCCCGAAGCCATTTGCGCACCGTGATGCCTTGCTCGATCAGGAAGGCGCGGATCTGGTTGATAGTCGCGGTCCGGCGCGACACCAGACGCGAGCGCACCCGGTGAAGGGCCTGCAGGTCGAGCTGGTCCTGGCTCTTCTCCGGCACGGTTGGTAAGTTCGGGCGCAGCGCCGCTTCCGCGATGGCCTCGGCATCATTGTAGTCGTTCTTCTGCCCCTTGACGAAAGGCTTCACATAAATCGCGGGGATGATGCGCGGCTCGAAACCAAGCTGGCGTAGGGTCCGACTGACGAAATGGGCACTCAGGCAAGCCTCCATGCCGACGATGCATCTAGGATCGACGCAGAGCAAGACGAAGGACGATGTACTGCAAATGTCGCAACAGTGGATTCAAGAGCGATTGGGCAAAGCGGGATTGAGCCGCGCGGACTTTCGCGGAATCAAAGACGGATACGACCCGGTTTTGTTGAAAGTCGACAAGAATGGAAAAGTGACCGAGGTATGGCTTGACGAGAAGGGAAAGCCTGTCTCGTCACCCAAATGGAGGAAACAATGAGAGATAAGCTGGCATCCCCAGAGTTCTGGGTTCAGGCCCTAACCTATCAAGTTGAAGACATCGAGGCTTTCGAGAAAAGCTACGGTAATCCTTCACCTGGCCCTTTGAAACAAGGCGGAAAAGGATACCCCCTGCTACAGGCGCTCTTCGAGACATCTCTCTGCTCGTATTCTGCTGGCGCCCCGATGCCCGAAGTTGTGGCCCCTGGTCTGCACGGGGTCGGGCATCTGTTCCCGGAAATGGTCTCACGTTTCGGCACCGAAATGCCGGATGGCATCGCACGCGATGGTTATGATGATTATCTGCGCTACATCTCGATGCTGGTATTGTGCTGCGCTAACCAAGATGAATTTAAAGCGTTCTTTGATGCGCTGGATCAGTTTGACCTAACTAAGCGCGATTACGGTGGCTACGACCAAATCTGGTCAGCCTTCCGGCGTCAGCTTGGCCAAGGGGATGTGGCGCCGCAAAGCTCCGTACATTGGCCGGAAGCCTATCACAACCTCTGGCTCGCGATTGATCCCGAAGAGCCCGATTTCGCGCGCCCACATCACTTGGGAAAATTCCTGAAGGGTTGGTACGACGAGATGGCGACCGAACTCGCGGCGCAGACCACGCGGGCGGAAGATCTTGGTGAGAACAGCACTTATGTTGGCTACTGGTGCTTGGAAGCAGCCGCCGCCTCGGTTGCCTTCGGGATTGATGACACGCAGTTGCGAGACCACCCTCACTATCCGGCTGACTGGGCAGACTGGGCCCGCAATTGCCGCCCCTTGGCATGAAAGTGGGTGAGGCAGAGAGTGTGCCCTGTGCTCCTTAAGGTCGTTCAACCAAGCTACCGCGCCAAAGCTATAGCGATACTTTTCACACGGTCTACTCAACGTAACATATTGAAATAGCGCCGTCTCACGGTCGAAATTTCTGCGTCAATATTGGAGGCAATATGCCCGCATCGACCCGTCTCGGAGACATCGGCTCCGGCCATGATGGTTTTCCGCCAACACGTGCTACAGCGGCCAGTGGCGATGTCTTTGTGAATGGCCAAGGTGCTGTGCGGCAAGGTGATAGCTATGCCGCACATAGCAAACCCACGCGCTCAATCCGGCAGGCCGAAGTCGGTTCAACCAAGACCATGCTGAAACGCGTGAAGGCCAGGTTCGACCTCCACCCTGAACGCCTGATCGCGGATACCGCCTACGGCACCGCTCCAATGCTGGGCTGGCTGGTCGACCGCAAGATCGCGCCCCACATTCCAGTATTCGACAAGTCAGGGCGCAATGACGGGACCTGGACCCGGGCCGACTTTGAATGGGACGCCGAGAACAACCAGTACATCTGCCCGGAAGAGCACGAACTGAAGCAATTCCGCCGGAACTATTCCGATCCGAACCGCGGGCCGACCGGCAAGGGCGTCGCCAAATACCGCTGCCTGAAGCATACCTGCCAGGCCTGCCCTTCGAAGGCGCGCTGTTGCCCGAACATGGACTTCCGGTCGATCACCCGCGAGGAACATGAAGACGCTCGACAGGTCGCGCGGGACATAGCGAAGACGGACCAATACGTCATCTCGATGAAGCTGCGGAAGAAGGTCGAGATGCTCTTTGCCCATCTTAAACGGATCCTTGGCCTGAATCGGCTCCGATTACGTGGACCCTGCGGTGCGAATGACGAATTCCTCCTCGCCGCAACCGCCCAGAACCTTCGGAAACTGGCCAAGATCCTTCCTGCACCGCAGCAACAGCGAAAAGCCTGACAGGAAAGGCGCCCGCGCTCCAATCTGGGCGCAAAATTCTGCGCCAGCGAACGGGTGTTTTTCCACGGAATCGGCGAGAAACTGCCGTTCGCTGCAGAAGCGTGAAGTCAAGAATGCGAGGCAATAACGGACACACAGGGCGCATATCCGTGTCGGCGACCTGTGCCAGGCTCCCATTTGCAAAGAAAAGCAACAGGACAAACAGCACGCGGCCCAACCACACTTTGAAAACGCGCCGCCCAGCATCCATCAAGTAAACCTCCGTGCAATTTGTCGAAGTTCGTGGTAGAGATCCGCTCCCAGCTGTTGCGAGGGCGTAGGAGGTCGCATCCCCTCCGTGAGAGCACAGCCAGACGAGGCGAAGCTATTAGCGGCCAAAGCCAAGGAAACGATGATTCCGTTCATCAAAATACCGATAAAATAAAGCTTATCAGAAGCTTTCCGCCTTAGCTCCGTCCTGTCAAGCCTGCGACATTTGGAAACCAAGACAATGCGGAAGCACGCGCTGAATGCACGCGATAGCAAAAGCAACTCCGCTCTAACGGCGGGTGGCGAACGACAGTATTGCGCCGAACTTTTCGGCGCGGCCTTTCTGCACCTACGAAATGCTGCGCCAGCGGCGTACGGTGGTTTGGGTCAAACCGGACCTGCGGCGGCGCGGCGTGTCTTGTTCGACTTGATCGTCTCTAAATGCAGCGAGTGTGCTATGATCGGGGCAAGAAGCTTCACCGAGGTATTCAAAGCAATCGGAGCAATCTGCGATCTCTACGATCCGGCAGAATGCTGGAGCTACTTCAAGGCTGCCGGATCTGTCTCGGGTTAAAATCGAAAAGCCTTAATGGGTCCGACATTAAGGTAATGGGTTTCGCGGCGGTCAGATTTCTGACTGCAAGATTGAGCAAGTATCTCCGAACCTCGAGGCCTCCTCTGGCCAGTATAAATTGCCCGCCCTCACTCTGGCCGAGTTGCGAATTCCAGAAGCGTCTTGTCCAGCTTTTTGTTGTTAAATCGTCTTGGAATAAGCGATGCGTGACGAAGCCACCAGCGTAACCAATCGAGAGGCAGGACCTTATCCCGATAGAGTTGACCAAGCCATGTCTCATCAAAGTGCAAACGTTCGAGGTCCGGGCGCTCTGTTGGGGGCGCTTTGCAGAAGTTTTTTACGAGACCACCCAAGTAATACCCCTGCGCGGGTCCCAAGGGGCACGGATATGCCCCTAGACGGAACTTCTTTTTCTTCTCTGGTTTGTCCAATCGGTAAAGCTCGACGACCAGCACATGATCTCCACCGCCGTGATAGGTGAGGATCGGCGTCGTATCTTCGGTGCTAAGCTTGATCTCGTCCTTTAGAAGGTATCGACCCTTGCCCATGCGCGCCACATAGATGTGGCGTCCCCGCTTGGTGTATGCCAGCCGCATTTCGCGATCAAAGCGTACTGGAAGGGCAATAGGGGAGAAAATAGAGATTAGCAGGCCGCCGAAGACAAAGAGCATCATCAAAAAAGTAGGGATGAGGCTGCTTCGGAAGCGCACCCAGAAAGGTTTCCACTTTTCAAAGTCTTGGACGTATTCTTCGATGGTGGGAACAGGTTCCCCAAGCGTTTCTCTCACGGATTTCGAACGTTCGTAGTTTATCTTTAACGCGTCTTCCAAAAAATAGACGAATTCAATATCATCCTTGAAATCACTTAGTAGATTGGTTCCAGTTGAATACTGATCGTAGCCAACGACTCCGAACATAAATAATGAAAAAGCTGTCAGAATGAAGCGAAGCCTTTGACGGAAGAGATCGGGAACCTCAAGCACCGTCGGTGAGACCAATTTCGCACTACGAGCCAAACGGTTCCAAAGTCTGCGATCCGTATTGACTTCCAATTCTTCACATATCAGTTGATCCATCACCAGATACTCTCATGCGTAAATGTTCGCGTATCGCTCGGAGATCCCGCATTCACATCGTCATAGGTGGCTGTAATACGAAGTTTGCTTTTCGCACCAATATATGCGCTACGGGGTAGCGTGACGACGGCGGTGCCTGCGGATTGGAATGCGAGCCTATGGTCAACGCTTCTCGTTAATTCACTAAAATGCGGGCCGGTAAAGAGGTTCACGACCTCTACCTGCAGTTTTCCTATTTGTGCATTGCTTTCAAGTTTGGATACCTTGATTTCGATTTGCCCGTCATTAGGCAAAGTATCAACGATTTTGACGCTGGCATTCATATCGAGATACCGTTGGAGTTCTTGATCGTAGTAAAATTTCATATTTTCATAAGCTTGGGCTTCTGGTTTGGCGAGAACTCTAGCTTGAATGGTCTGATCATCCAAACTAGGTCGCGCAGTTCCCCAATATTCACTATGCGTGCCCCAAAAACCTTGCCGGACCCAAGTCTCGATATCGCTATCTGCCATCATGGAGATCACACCGCCAACGAAGATCACACCGATTGCAATCAGGGCAATGGGGCCAGTTGCCACAAACAAAAGGGCAACCCCGCCCACGACGGCCATGCCATTCCCAATGGCCATAGCGTAGTCTTCACGTTTAATACCTTCGTATGACAAGAAGCCCGAAAACACGATACCAACGACGCCGGTTGCCTTGGCCGCCAGCGGTCCGATGCGAACGGATTTTGCGATATTGCCAAATTGGCCCTCTCGTACCATCGCATAGGTCTTCATCCAAGGGTTTTCCTTGAACAGAAGACCAGCCAGTTTCTTCGATGCTGCCATGCCTGGCACAGCTTTTCGTGCGGAGTTAAGCGAATACACAGATCCGTAAGCTGACGAAAAACCGGAGATGAACTTGCCGGTACTACTGTTTACTAGCGCGCCGACGTCGCTCTTGTCGCCATAGCTGTTTGCGCCCCATGTCTTGATGGTTCCATGGAGAGAAAGAAGAGACGCAAGCAGCCCAAGCCCGTTTGCAGCGGTATCAAATTTGCCAACCTGACTGGCAAATCTCTTGTAGTTGCTGTCAACTTCTACAGTGACATTTACGCGGAACTCGACCGCTCCGAGTTCTCCATCGGCGGGCCAACGTTGGACAAAAAGATCGCCAAGAATTTGGTTTTCGGCGCTATCAAAGATATCCGTGGCACGCCCAAAAGAGTAGGTCTGGTCAACGAGCTTTGGAGCCGTGTAACCATCCGCCGTCAGCAATTCCTGAAACGTCGATCTCAGTTCGGTCGCCTTCTGGAAGGTTACTTCTTTTCTGAACATCTGGGTGGCCAGCACGCGCGTCGCATTTGTCTCGGACCCAGTGAAGCAAGCTTCAACCATTTCATTGCCATAGACCACAATAACGGCGTTTAGCGCGGGCCAGAAGTTGTTCTTAACTTTACCCGTAGTGGAGACCAGTGACTTAGTGAAGGAAAGTATCTTGCTGACGTTACTTTGTGCGGCCTTCAATAACCCTCCATCAGCCGTATCGCCCTTGGGTAACTTCGCGAGATCATTGAACACAGATGCGGCAACAAGAGACAGTTCGCTGCAATTGGCTTCGCCCGCTTTTGCACTGGCAAAGAACATATTACAGGCAGCCACCAGTTCACGGTGATCATTCGGATGCGCTGTCGCACTGTACCGACCGCAGAGTTTGACCATCGTCGAATACTGCGACATGAAACTGCCGGTATCATTTTGAATGAGCTTTCGAAGCCAATGAAA
Organism: Thioclava sp. GXIMD4216; assembly: GCF_037949285.1. Taxonomy (NCBI): domain Bacteria; kingdom Pseudomonadati; phylum Pseudomonadota; class Alphaproteobacteria; order Rhodobacterales; family Paracoccaceae; genus Thioclava; species Thioclava sp. GXIMD4216. Next base: position 384,042 of record NZ_CP149926.1, on the reverse strand, counting down.
GGCAAGGCGGAAGATTATAGGGCCGAAAGCTTCTGACTTTTCGAACAGGTCTTGATATCTACTGTCGAATTCCTGCGAAAGTGGCGCCTTTTTTATCCATCCAGATTCACTCGAGACTTTTTCTTGCTCTTGATAACTTTTTACGGCTTTCCCGATGACCAAGGGATACTGGTGTTGCGCAACGAAATTCTGCTGGGTCATGACCTGTGTCGAGATAAGCCCACAGATGTCTTGCAGCTCACCTATCGGGTCATGAATGGCAGCGAGAACGCCTTTCTCAGCAGTATTGATACAACTCACCACAAAGGATGGCGTTTCGGATCTTGTTGTGGTCATGCGAACGACATTCGCGTCATCTAAACCCGCGTCTCCACCTGTCTCTGAGCTACGCCGGAAACCCGAAACGCGTTTTGCCAATTCTGTAATTGGTGCACAAAACGGGCCACTGCGCGAGGCAAGATCAAGGCGCGTCATCAACGTATCGCGCGTATCGGTATTGTGAGGGATGTCAAAAAAGACCTTCGAAGGCCAAGGGTTTTCGCTATAAGCCACCCAGACGACAGGAGTATCCTTGGGTACGAAAGCGTAGGGATAGGTTTCGTTCAATAGCTTCCAATTGGTACCCTCGGGGCTATCTTTTTTATCACCGTTTTCGTCCTGAAATTCATACTTGCTAAAAACATAGCTCCCTTTGGGCGCGACATCGGCCTTGGGCGAATAATCTGCACTATTGGCATCGCCCTGCACCGTCTGGAATCGGAATATCTGAAAATAGGTGCCGTCCCATGTGTAGAAAAAGCCTTGCCGGATGCGCAGCAGTTCATGTGCGGCCAGATCATCAATAGAGCTTGGCGTTGGGGGCGTTGCGCTACCTTTGTCCAGCATTTTGGACAAGGCATCCAAGGTCAGTGCGAAACGGACAGGAAAAATTGGAATAATTGTCGGATCACAATTTGCCGATAATTGCTCCGTTTCGGTCGTTTCAGAGAACGGCGGTTTAGGCATGTAAAAAATCCTTTTCCACGTTCGCCCAAATCGCTTTTGCGCGGATAAGAGGCGATTGGATACGCTCGGGATCAACAAGGTTTTCGTAGTGATCTATGGTCAGACCAAATTGTGCCAGTCGGTAGGATGCTCGCATGAACAGATAGTTGGCAGCTTCGATCCGATAGCCGCGCTCCAGTGCGACACAATATATTTTCTCTATGTTGTCATCGAGATATTCTTCAGACCAGATCTCGTCATCGTCACGAAAGGATTGTTTGATACGTTCAAGAAAATAAGATGCTCGCATGATGCGAAGCACCTGAAAGTCAGACTCAGTTATGCGAATTGGGGTTGAATCGCTTATGGCTTGCGCTGTGGCAACAACGACTTCGTCTTCGATATAGCTGATGAGGGCATCAAGCTTGTCTTTGCTAAAAAGCCTGTAGCTGAGACTTCCATAGCTTACTCCTGAACGCGCCAGTGCCTTGTTGAAACGCGGTTCCCAGAACCTGAAAAAATACCATTGGCCTTTCGCATCACGCACGCGCAAAAAATGTCGCAGATGCGCCCACAGGGCCTCAAATCCTGCGAAGCTTCGAATGAATATTGCTGCTTCCCGGTGTTGCGCATGTTTTGTTGTCCAGTCCGGCGATAAAGCAGGATCATAGGTTGTGAGAAGGCGCAGAAGTGGATCATCAGAGGCTACGCGTACAAGATAGGGAGAGAGATCTTCGAGTTCCTCTGCGGTCTCCCCGGCAAACAGACAGCGGTATTCACCGTTGGTCTGCTCCAGTACTTCACGGCCCTGCACGAATTTCGAGGCATCAAGGACAATATAAACTGAGGCTTCGTCCTTGAAGAGGTTTTGCAAAAGGATGCTAGGCGCTGACTTGGGCTCGCTGCAAGCAAACTGCCTGTCAAGCGGGTGAACGCCCCGACGCGTCTGAAATTCTACATAGTCTTTTATCTGCATTATTAGATGTACTTAAATTCGGACGGGAACAAGCATAAGAATCCTGCGAGTTGCGATAATGGAAAAGGCCGCGAAATGGAACCCGGGTCGCTGAAGTTCCTTGATTTTATGCGGGGCGGAACCGTGGGAGTCATTTGCGGCTCGTAGATGATAATTTTGCTTCTGTCTTTAATTCTGAGCCTCAGGCCGCGCGTTATTGGCAAGCTGACGTTATCCTCGTTCCTCGGGTATTTCATTGATGATGACCGATTAAATAGCATGAGGAAACTGTGTATTGACCCAGCTGAATCTGCTCAGGTTAAGCCGCTGATCTGAATGCCTCGACAGGCGTGCGCATTGCAAGGGCCTGATGAGGGCGGCGGTTGTTATGAAAGCTGATCCAGTCGCCGATGACGCGGGTCGCGTGCTGGATGCTCTCGAAGCGGTGCCGGTGAATGCACTGCTCCTTGAGTGTGCGGATCACGCGCTCGACCATTCCGTTCTGCTGCGGGCAGTGCGGCGTGATGACCTCCTGGCGCAGGCCATAGCTACGAACCAGAGCTGTGAAGTGGCGGCTGGTAAAAACGAGCCCGTTGTCTGACCTTAGCAGAAATCCCCGATCGACCCGACCGAGCGTGCCGAACCGGCTGATCAGGGCGTGCTCGAGCGCGGCACTGGCCGTGGTAGCCTTTCCTGAGCGAGACAGGTGCCAGCCCAACAGTTCGCGCGTGTGGCAGTCGATGACCAACGCCAGAGACGCCCAACCGTCCTTCCCGGTCCAGACCCGCGCCAGATCCGTCGACCACCTCTCGTTTGGCGCGGTGGCGACGGAGGGCACCGCCTCGATGCGCGGCCGCATGCCCACAGCGCGCTTGCGGACCTGCCAGCCCTTGAGCTGAAAGATCCGCTGCACCGTGTTCTTGTTGAAGCCAAGCAGCCACGCGACCGTGCGATAGCCAAAAGACGGCTCTTGTTCGATCAGCGCCTTGATAGGATCGGCGAAGGGAGGATCGATCTTCGGCGCGGCTTTGGTCGGTGTATAATAGACCGTCCGCCGTGGCACGCCGAACCAGGCGCAGAGCCTGGCGATCGAGACCGCTACACCATCGGCTAGCAGGCCCTCATGGAGCGTCCGGATCAATTGCCGTCCTCCGTTCGGCAGTGGCCTCGGACCAGTGGCGGCCTACTGCCTCACCATGAGGGCCTGCAGCTTTTTTCGAGCGCGCAGTTCCAGCATCGCCTCACCATAGGCTTCCTGCAGATCCTTCAGCTGCTTCTCGTATTGCTCGCGAATGTCGAGCGGGTTCGCGCGCAGGGAGTTCTCCATGCCCCGCTTTGCATCCTCGACCCAGCCTTCGATCTCGGAAGGCGTCAGGTCGAACGATCGGCTGGCTTCGGCCACCGTCGTTTTGCCTTGAATGATCTCGATGACCAGCGCCGTCTTCCGCTTGGCCGTCCAACGTTTGATGCTGTCGTCCATTGTCATACTCATTGCCACGTTCTCCTTTGTAGCATGAGCAGGATTTCAGTGGGTCAATACAACTGTGCGGCGTCGATGCCCGAGCCGAGTAAATTTATAGATAGGGACGATCTATCCATAATTAGTCGACGTTCGGGTGATGCGGGATCATGACATCTCGCAGCGCCGGGCCTGCAGGCTTGTCGTAGGTGTCGATCCAAAGACAGTCCGGCGTGAACGCCCGCCTGACTGTGCCGAGATCCGCAAAGAGATGCAGGAGATCGCAGGCAAGCGACGTCGGTTACCGCATGCTCAACATTGTCGATGAAATCACACGGGAGTTGCTGGTGGCCATTTTGGAAATCGCTAGGCCCAGAAAATTGCACAGTAAAGTTGGAGATCAGCGAGTCTTCTGCCAGTAAGGGAAGTGTATGCAAACCGTTTCAATTTGGGTGTGGCTCGCAGCATTGACGAACCACTTCCTGAACGGATGCTCGGGTCTTTGAGAGTATCCTTATCAATTTTGCAGCTTTGGCCGCCAGCGGAAAAAGAGGGGCTTCGGCCGGAGGAAAAAGCGATAGAAGCGGCATTTGAAATTGCTCCAACGGTGGGGGCGGTCAAAAAACAACGGTGCCATCTGAGTAAAAAAACGGCATTCTGGAATTTCTGTCAGGCCGGAGATTTTATGACCTGTCAATGCATTGAACTGTGTCGCTCAGCGGATACACTTATAAAAAACATAAGGGTAGCACATGAGGGTTTTGGTTTTCACGGATCTCGACGGCACGTTGCTGGATCATGAAACCTATAGCTATGCTGCCGCTCTTCCCGCGATTGCGGCTCTGAAAATGCGGGGCGCGGTTATTGTTATGGCCAGCTCAAAGACCGCACAGGAAATGGCGGTGCTGCATCGGGCGCTGGAGCTGGGTGATATGCCGATGATCGTGGAAAATGGCGCCGCTTTGGTGAGGCCTGACCAGATGCGCAAGGATGGCACCGTTTATGCGCGATTGCGCGCGGCCCTTGAGGCGGTGCCCGAGGATCTGCGGAGGCTCTTCAAAGGGTTCGGGGATATGAGTGTGGCCGAAGTGGCCCAGTCGACAGGGTTGAGCGATGCCCAGGCGGCCCAAGCAAAGGCGCGCGCCTTTTCAGAGCCGGGCGTCTGGACGGGCAGCAAGGAACAGGAAGCGGCTTTTGTTTCCGCTTTGTCTCAAGGCGGTGTTCAGGCAAAGCGGGGCGGTCGGTATCTGACCTTGTCCTTTGGCGGCACCAAGGCGGGCCAGATGCAGGCGGTGATAGACCGCTATCAGCCCGATCTGACGATTGCGCTGGGCGATGCGCCAAATGACCGCGAGATGCTGGAGGCGGCGGATATCGGGGTCATTATCCGCAATGATCATGGCACGGGGCTGCCCTGCCTTGCAGGAGAAGAGACCGGACGGATCAGGCGCAGCTCGGCGCAGGGTCCGGAAGGGTGGAACAGCGCCATTCTGGCGATTCTTGCCGAATATGAGAAAGAGGAGGGCTAAATGGCCGATTTCCAACAAAACGGGAACATCACCCATTTTCATAATCTGCGGAGCCGCTCGAACGAGGAGCTGGTCTATGAGATCGAGTCCTATGCACAGAGCCGCAAGATTTCACTGATCCTGCCCAGCCTGTATTCCGAGCTGGAAGGCCCGGCACTGGCCAATATCGTGGCCGAGCTGTCCAAGGTGTCTTACCTGAACCGTGTGATCATCGGGCTCGACCGCGCCGATGAGGCACAATACCGCCATGCGCGCAGTTTCTTTGCGGGGCTGCCGCAGAAGACTACCGTGATCTGGAATGACAGCCCGCGGATGAAGGCGCTGTATGAGCGGCTGGATCATCTGGGGCTGGCCCCGCAAGAGCCGGGCAAGGGCAAGAATGTCTGGGGCTGTATCGGCTATCTGATCGGCTGTGCCGATAGCGCGGTGATGGCGATCCATGATTGTGACATCGTGACCTATCAGCGCGAGATGCTCGACCGGCTGGTCTATCCGGTGGCAAACCCGTCCTTCCCCTATCAGCTGTCCAAAGGCTATTATGCCCGTATCGGGGGCGGCAAGCTGAACGGGCGGGTGACGCGGCTGCTGGTCAGCCCGATCCTGATCGCGCTGAAGCGGGTGGTGGGGGACCGCGATTATCTCGATTACCTGCGGGCCTTCCGGTATATCCTGTCGGGCGAATTCGCGATGCGCACGCAGATGCTGCCCGATCTGCGTATCCCTTCGGATTGGGGGCTGGAGATCGGCGTGCTGTCCGAGGCATGGCGCAATCTGGGGAGGGGCATGATCTGTCAGGTCGAGATTGCCGATGACTATGACCACAAGCATCAGGAAACCAGCCCCGAGGATGCGACGGCGGGCCTCAACCGCATGTCCACCGATATCTGCAAGGCGCTTTATCGCAAACTGGCCGCCGATGGCACGGTCTTCACCAACAACACGTTCCGCACGCTCAAGGCCACCTATTACCGCCGTGCGCTTGATCTGTTGGAAGCCTATTACAACGATGCCAAGATGAACGGGCTGAAGGTCGACCGGCATGCCGAAGAGCAGCAGATCGAACTTTTCGCGGAAAACATCGTGCGCGCTGGGCAGGTGTTTCTGGAAAATCCCGAAGAGCGCCCCTTCATCCCCACATGGAACCGCGTCCATGCCGCCGATCCCAACTTTATCGCCGATTTCCATCGGGCCGTGGCCGAGGACGAGGCGGAGTTTGCCCCCGCCTGAGGGCCTGCCGGAACGTCGCGACAGTGCCGGGCGCGTGGCCCGGCCTGCCTGTCAGCTGCGGTTGGTGATCCAGCGGCACTGATAGGGGGCCATGAGGACCTTGGTTTCGGGGCCGCCGTCGATGATCTCGCCCGAGAGGATGTCGAACCAGCGCTGCCCGTCGATCAGATTGAGGTCGCTGGCATTCACCGTGACCTCTTCGTCGCTGACATTATGGATGGCAAAGATCGATTGTGCCCGATCCAGCGACTGCCGCCAGATGCCGAACAAACGGGGATCGAGATGCAGGGTGAACTGCGTCGCATTCGGGTGCAGTGCAGGCTGACGGGCCCGCAGGCGCAGGCGTTCGGACAGCGCGGCCAGCACGCGGCTTTGATTGGTTTCATGATCGGCCAGCTTGGCGCGCAATTCGGGGTAGAACCACTTGTGGCGGTTGATGGCGCGGTTCATGCCGCGCCGCTCGACGGCCTCGATATCATTCGGCGTTGCCAGAAGAGAATGAATGTAGAACGCAGGGATCCCCTCCAGCGACATCACGATGGTCTGCGAACACAGGAAGCGGCGGATATGCAGGTCGTCCTCGCCCTTGAAGGTGCGGCTCATCGCATCGAAGAAGCCGCAATTCAGCTCGTAGGGGCTTTCGGTGCCATCGGGAAGCGAGCGCATGGAGACAAGGCCGCCAATCTCGCGGATCGTGTCGATGACCTTTGCCTTCTCGGTCTCGGGTAGCACCCCTTCGGCAGGGCGCATGCCGATACCGTCATGGCTGGCGGTGAAATTGAGATAGGCGCAGCCCAAGGGTGCGGGCGGCATGGTGCGCTGCCATTCCAGCAGATAGCGCGCGGTGCCCGACATCATCGCATGCAGGATCAGCGGCGGCAGCGGGAAGTTATAGACGGCATGCGCCTCGTCACGGTCGCCGAAATAGCTGAGGTTCTCGGCCTTGGGGACGTTGGTTTCGGTCAGCAGGATGACGTTCTCGGCGGCATAGTCGCACAAAAGCCGCATCAGCTGGATAATCGCATGGGTCTGCGGCAGGTGGATACAATTGGTGCCGACCTCCTTCCACAGGAAGGCCACCGCATCCAGCCGCAGGATCTGCACGCCCGCATCCACATGCAGGCGGATGATGCGCAGGATCTCCAGCAGGACCTCGGGGTTGCGGAAATCCAGATCGACCTGATCATGGCTGAAGGTGCACCAGACATAGCGCTTGCCCTCGGGCGTATCCACGGGTTGCAGAAGCGGCGTGGTGCGCGGGCGGGTCACTTGGCTGAGGTCATCCGAGGGGCGGGCTTCAAAGAAGAACCTGTCGAATGGCGGCTGCCCCTGCCGGTAGGCATTGAACCACACGCCCTGACTGGACACATGGTTGAGCACCAGATCCGACATCAGGTGGAATTCGGCCCCGATCCGGCTGATATCGGGCCAGTCGCCCAAGGCCGAATTCACCTTGCGATAATCGGTCACCGCAAAACCGTCATCCGAGGTATAGGGAAAAAAGGGCAGGATATGGACGCCGTTCACCACGCCCTTCATGTAGCTCAGCAGGAAGTCGTTGAGCAGATCCAGCGGCTTGTGCGACCCGTCGGTGATGGAATCGCCATAGGTGATCAGAACCGCATCCGCCTGTGTCCACAGATTGTTTCCCGGCACACGGGGGCGTTTGCGCCGATGTGTGCCCTCGGGCCAGAACGCATCGATCACCTGACTTGCCATGATATCGGGATCGAAATCGGGATAGACTTGCGCAAGAAGCTCGGCGAGGCGGGCGCTTAGGGAACCGGTGGGCTTGGACATACGCGGGTGGTGCTCCGGAAGATGGCAGGAAAAACCGTTGTTCCTCATGATCCTAGGGCAGGCAAGCGGCAGAGGTCCAGCATCCACCCCCATTGCTCCGGTTCTTGCAGGGACGATGTGATTAAAAAATGGGCAACGGGCCGGAAGCATCGGCCCAAAAGAAAAACCGCTCCGAAGGCCCGGAGCGGTAGTCAAAAAGGAATAGGTGCTTAAAACCAGCGGCCGAGGGCCGTTATTCTGATTGCACCCCCATCTGTAACCGATTGGTATGACAATGCGGTGACACTGCAATTCGTGGCGGCGGTGGGGCCGTTCCCCATCCATGTGCCCGCAATGCCCAAGGCCCCTGTGACCGTAGGAGGGGCGGCAAAGGCGGCAGGGAAGGTCCAGACAAGGGCTGCCGACTGGAATAGGCTGCCAGCCGCAGTCGAGATGGCGCCTACGGCAAGATCCGGCGACAGGCAGAGCAGGACGCCGTTGGCCAGTTTGAAATAGGCCCCGTCACCTGTTTCACCGCGTTCGAACAGCGCCCCCGCCGTCTGTGACACGCTGCCCAGAATGGCCGTGCCGCTGAGCGGGCCGTTGATTTCGGCTCCTTGCGGCATCATGGCAAGGCCGGTGGCCGCGCTGAGCGACAGGGCCGTGGTCCAGCTTGCGCCATCGGCACTGACCTTGACGGCGAAAGCGTCATTGCCTGCGCATCCCATCTCGGCGCGGCCCGACCAGCCGGTCTGGAACACCAGGCTGGCGGTGTTCTCGGGCAGGGCCTTGTTGATCTTCAACTGGTGGCTGGTGCCCGCATGGGTCAGCAGCGTTGCGTCCGAGGCAACGGCCAGACGATTGGTCTCGTCGGCCGCGCTATTCACCCCCAGACGCTCGACTTCGAGTGCGCCGGAAAGCAGCCCCGCCCAGTGAGTGCCGGTCCAGATAACCGATTGCGCTTCATCCGCGATATAGGCCTGCCAGCCGGTCTTGGGCGGGTAGATGCGCCATGCCTCGCCGCCCCATTGCACCACCGCCCCGTCATGGCCCGCCCATGCGCCTGCGGCCCCTTGCGGCAGGATGTAGCGGTGACCGGCGGACGGGGTCGCGGGTGGGGTCGCGGTTGTTCTGCTTTGGACAGACAGTTGCACCAGCGTATCCAGAATATCGATGGCTTCGTTATGGGTGACATGTTTTTGTGCTTGGGATGCCTGGATAAAAGGCAGGTCGAGATTGGCGGAACTATCGGTCATCGGGGTCCTCACATGCCGGAATGCGTTGCCGAAGCTTACGCGCCAAAAGGTGAGCCGTTCTTTATGGCGCCGTGCGCAGGGGTGTTGCGCTTTGGTATGTGGCTATCGGTCAAGCTGCGTGGTAGGAACGGCGCGAAACTGACTGCGGAGTGCCCGATGGCCCAACTCAAAAGCGCATCCGAAATCCTTGCGGCTGCACGGCAGGTTCTGACAATCGAAGCCGATGCTCTGCGCCATCTCTGCGACGCGATGCCCGCCGATTTCGTGCCTGCGCTGGAACGGATCATGCAGGTTGAGGGGCGGGTGATCGTCTGCGGGATCGGGAAATCGGGGCATATCGGGCGCAAGATCGCCGCAACTCTGGCCTCGACCGGCACGCCCTCGTTTTTCGTGCATGCCGCCGAGGCAAGCCACGGGGATCTGGGCATGGTCACCGAGGCCGATATCTGCCTGCTGATCTCGAATTCCGGCGAGACGTCGGAACTGCGCGATATGATCTATCATACCCAACGGTTCTCGATCCCGCTGATCGCGATTTCGTCGAACCCCGACAGTACGTTGATGCGGGCGGCGGATTACAAGCTGACATTGCCGAAGCTGCCCGAGGCTTGCCCGATGGGTATGGCCCCCACCACCTCGACCACGCTGACGCTGGCCTTGGGGGATGCGCTGGCCGTGGCACTGATGGAAGTGCGCGGTTTCAAGGATACCGATTTCGGCATTTTCCATCCGGGCGGCAAGCTGGGCGCGCAGATGCGCCGCGTGTCGGAAATGATGCATAGCGGTGCCTCTTTGCCGTTCGTCGACTGGACGGCCCCGATGTCGGACGTGCTTGTCGAGATGAGCGCGAAGGGCTTCGGTATTGCGATCGTGATGAAAGATGGCAAATTGTTCGGCGTGATCTCGGACGGGGATTTGCGGCGCAATATGGACGGGCTGATGCAGTCCGATGCGGCGAAGGTGGCCAACCGGTCGCCGGTCACGATTGCGCCCGACACTCTTGCAGCCGAGGGGCTGGCGATCCTAAATCAGAAGAAGATCTCGGTGCTTCTGGTGGTCGAGGATGAAAAGCCGGTGGGGGTTCTGCATGTGCATGACTTCCTGCGCGGCGGCGTGATGTAAGCCATTGGTCGGAAGGGACGAATGATGAGCGTAGAAAAAATCGTCACCATCGGTGATATCCAGATTGGCGGGAATACTCCTTTTGCGCTGATCGCGGGGCCCTGTCAGCTGGAAAGCCTCGATCATAGCCGGATGATGGCGGAAAAGATTGCGGAAGCCTGTGCCAAAACCGGCACGAAATTCGTCTTCAAGGGCAGTTATGACAAGGCGAACCGGTCGTCGATCAGCACCCAGCGCGGTATCGGCATGGACGAGGGGCTGAGCATCCTGTCCAAGATCCGCGACGAATTCGGCTGTCCTGTGATCACCGATGTGCATGATGCACGCCAGTGCCAGCCGGTAGGCGAGGCCGTGGACGTGCTGCAAATCCCTGCCTTCCTGTGCCGTCAGACCGATCTGCTTCTGGCGGCGGGCGAAACCGGTCGCGCGGTGAATGTGAAAAAGGGGCAGTTCCTTGCCCCTTGGGAGATGGAGAATGTCGCCAAGAAAGTCGCGTCCACGGGGAACGAACGCATTCTGCTTTGCGACCGTGGAACGTCTTTTGGTTATAACACGCTGGTGACCGACTTCCGCGGTCTGCCGATCATGGCGCGCACCGGTTATCCGGTGGTCTTCGATGCCACCCATTCGGTGCAGCAGCCGGGCGGGCAAGGCACGACCTCGGGCGGGCAGCGGGAATTCGCGCCGGTTCTGGCCCGCGCGGCCTGTGCCGTCGGCGTTGCGGCCCTGTTCATAGAAACCCATCAGGACCCCGATAATGCACCTTCGGACGGGCCGAATATGATTCCGATCAGCCAGATGGCCGGTCTGATCGAAGAGCTTTCCGGCTTTGACCGGCTGCGTAAGGGGCTGTAACGCCAGCCCCTTAACCTTCGTGTTCGAAAAAGATGAAGCTGTCCATGCTTTCGAAATCCAGGGCAGCTTCTTCGTAATGGGCCGGTGCATCAGCATAATCCGGCATGGTATAGGCCGCACTTTCCATATCCACATAGCTCGGCTCTGCGGTCGTATCGTCGGCCACGGCGCCTGCCGCCCAGTCGAACCCCAGCGCATCGGCATCCTGTAGGGCCTCTTCCGCGCCCGCAGCATAGCTGTGCCCGTCCACAAGACTATCCCCGCCATCTTCCAGCAGGGCCGCGTAATCGGCGGTATAGAATTCGTCGCCCGCTTCCATCATCAACATCATTTCCGCTGCACTGATCGGTGCTTCGGCAAGATCGTCGATCACGATCGGCTGTTCGATCTGGATGGCATCCGGATAGTCGATGCTGACGGCGGTCGGCACCGTGAAATAGGTGCCCATTGTAAACTGTGCCTCGCCCGTATGGCCGAGCTCGGCTTGGAAAAGCCCGACGAGGCCGCCCAGATTGGGGGAGCCTGTGCCGGAAGGGTCTATCGCTACTGAGGTCTCAACTTGGCTGTCCATAGTGTCTCTCCCAAGCATTCATTCCGTAACGTCATCATTTGCATTATAGGTTGATGAAATACTTACAAAGCACGCTCAGGTTGATCAAAGATAAGTAAATTTGATAAAGTATTGTCTGCAGGGGCTTCTTCCGGCCATAAAAATTTTCAAAAGAAAAATGCGACGGGGCTGAAACTTCCGTGGTTCATGAAACGTATCTTCTCGCGAAGCTGCAACAGACCGGAGCCCCCATGTCTTTAGATGTATCTGCGAATCCCCAGATAAGGCCGCGTATCGCTATTATCGGGGGCGGGATCTCGGGCCTGTCGGCGGCGTGGATGCTCAACCCGCGCTATGATGTCACCCTGTATGAGGCCGAGGCGCGGTTGGGCGGGCATGCGCGCACCGTGTTTGCGGGGCGCTCGGGGCAACAGCCGGTTGATACCGGGTTTATCGTTTTCAACTATGCCAACTACCCGCACCTGACGCGTCTTTTTCACGATCTTGAGGTGCCGGTGATCCGGTCCGACATGAGTTTCGGTGCCACGATCGACGCCGGCAGGATCGAATATGCGCTGCGTGATCTGCGTGGCCTGACAGCGCAACGGCGCAATCTCCTGCGGCCCGGTTTCCTGCGGATGGTGCGCGATATTCTGGCCTTCAACGCGCGGGCGGCAGAGGTCGCGATGCGCGATGACCTGACGGTGGACGAACTGATCGCGCAAATGGGGCTCGGACAATGGTTCCGCGACTATTATCTTCTGCCGATCTCGGGGGCGATCTGGTCGACGCCGTCACAGGAAATCGGCATGTTTCCGGCGCGCTCTCTGATCCGGTTCTTCGAAAACCACGCATTGCTTTCGGCCGCCGGTCAGCACCAGTGGTGGACGGTGAAAGGAGGATCCGCACAATATGTCGCACGCCTTGAACAGGCCTTGCGGCAGCGCGGTGTCGCGCTGCGCCTTCAAAGCGGTGTTGCTTCGGTCAAGCGTCACGCAGGTGGGGTGACGGTCAGCTGTGCAGGGGCGCTGCCGGAAACTTTCGATCATGTGGTGATGGCCTGCCATTCGGATCAGGCGCTGCGCCTTCTGGCGGATGCCGATCCGGAAGAGCAGGCGCTTCTGTCGGCCATCCGCTATCGTCCGAACGAGATGGTGCTGCACGCGGATCCTGTGGCCATGCCCAAGCGCCGTGCCTGCTGGTCGTCTTGGGTCTATCAGGCCGATCACCGGCAGGCAGAGACCAGATTGGGGGTCAGCTACTGGATGAACCGTTTGCAGCAGATCCCCGAGGAGGATCCGCTTTTTGTTAGCCTCAATCCGCAATTCGAACTCGACGAGCGCAGGGTCTATGACAGCGCCACATTCGCGCATCCGGTGTTTGACCGCGCCGCCCTACGGGCGCAGGCAGGCATTGCCGCACGGCAGGGCGCGCGCAATACGTGGTTTGCTGGCGCTTGGTTGCGGCACGGGTTCCACGAGGATGGCATCGCATCGGCCATGCGGATTGCGCGGAGGCTTCTGCCCCTGGCCGATGCGTCGCAGATGGATGGTTTCGGGGCGGTGGCATGATCGACTATCTTCCCGGCGAAACGGTGCATGTGCGCCGCGGGGCCATTGATCATCGCTTCCGCTATCCGGTCGACTACCTGTGTCTCGACCCCGAACACCCGACCGGACCGTCCTTCTTCTCTCATAACCGGCTCAATCTTTTCGCGTTTTTCGACCGTGATCACGGCGGTATCCGCGGGGCGGGCGAGGGGGCCGCTTGGGCGCGGCGGATGCTGACCCGCGCGGGGCTGACAGGAGGGTATAGCCTGCGGTTGATGGCGCAGCCGCGCGTCCTCGGGCGGGCCTTCAATCCGGTCTGCTTCTGGATGGCCTTTCGCGAAGAAACGCTGCTGGCAGTGATTGCCGAGGTCAACAACACCTTTGGTGACAGACATAACTATCTTTGTGCACATGATGATTTTTCGCCCATTCTGCCGGATCATGTGCTGGAAGCGCGCAAGATCTTCCATGTTTCCCCTTTTCAGGACATCGGTGGGGGCTATCATTTTCAATATGCGATCACGGCCAAGCATGCGGTGATCCGGATTGATTTCCGCAATGGCGGCGAGGGGCTGATTGCCACCTATCGCGCCCCGCGCATGGCCCTGACCAACCGCCGCATCCTCCAGGCGGTGCTGCGTCGCCCTTGGGCGCCCGTACGCATCATGGCGCTGATCTATTGGCAGGCGCTGCGACTGAAACTGAAAGGCGCGCGCTATCGCGATAGACCCGCCCCACCAAAGGAAGACCTGAGCCGATGATGCCCTTTCTCTCGAACCGTTTGCGCCGTGACTTTCTGGATAGCTGTCAGGCGATCACCCAAGGCAGTCTGACTCTGCGCACCCCCGAAGGCGACATCCACCGCTTCGGTCAGGGCGCGCCGGAGGCAGACCTTGTGCTGCATGACTGGTCCGTGGTGGCGGCGATTGCCTCGCGCGGAGATATCGGTCTGGGCGAGACCTATGTCGCGGGGCTTTGGGACACCGGCTCTATCGAGAACCTGCTGACGGTGGCTCTGCTGAATTTCAACGCGCTGGAACATTATGCCTTTGCCAGCCCATGGCAGAACCTCAAGTTCCGGCTGATCGACCGGATCGTGCGGGCCAACTCGGTGAAGGGGGCCTCGCGCAATATCCGTGCCCATTACGATGTGGGCAATGAATTCTACCAGCTCTGGCTGGATGAGGGCATGAGCTATTCCTCGGCGCTGTTTACCGCCGACGACAGCGATCTGGCCCGCGCCCAGAACCGTAAGCTGGACCGCATCCTGCAAGGATTGGGCGGCGGCGAGAGCGTGCTCGAGATCGGCTGTGGCTGGGGGCATTTTGCCGAACGCGCTGCCGAGAGCGGACGTCATGTGACGGGCATCACCATCTCGCCCTCGCAGAAAGGCTATGCCGATGCGCGTCTGGACGGGCGCGCAGACATCAAGCTGCAGGATTACCGCAAGACCGAGGGGCGCTTCGACAATATCGTCTCGATCGAGATGATCGAAGCCGTGGGCGAGAAATACTGGCCCATCTATTTCGGCACCATCCGTGACCGTCTGAACGACGGGGGGCGTGCGATGATTCAGGCGATCACCGTCTCCGATGCCTATTTCCCGAAATATCAGGCCAGCTCGGATTACATCCGCCAATATGCCTTTCCGGGGGGCATGCTACTGTCGGATGGCAAGATCCGCGAACAGGCGGCCAAAGCAGGCATGAAGGTGCAGGAGGTCTTTGCCTTTGGCGAGGATTACGCCCAGACCTGCCGCCTCTGGTCCGAACGGCTGAAGGCGCGCACGACCAAGGCCGCAGAGCTGGGCTATGGGCAGGAGTTCCTGCGTGGCTGGCACTATTACCTTGAGGCCTGCGCGGCGGCTTTCCGCACCCAGCAATGCAATGTGCTTCAGGTGCAGATGGCCCGTATCTGATCAGCGTTCAAAGCAGCTTGCGCGACCGTCGCGTTTGATCGTGGCGGCCCCGTCCATGATGGCATTGGCGCGACGCGACACAAAGGCCGAGGGTCGTGCGGCATTGCGTTCTTTGGGGTTGGGCAGCACGGCGGCCAGTAGGGCGGCCTGACGGGCGGTCAGCTTGTCTGGCGTGGTGCGGAAATAGCGGAAGGCGGCGGCATTGATGCCGAAGACGCCTTCGTCGAACTCCGCCACATTCAGATAGACCTCGAGAATCCGGCGCTTGTTCCAGATGAATTCGATGGCGGGCGTCAGGGCTGCTTCCAGCGCCTTGCGCGGCCATGATCGGCCCTGCCAGAGGAAGACGTTCTTGGCGGTCTGCTGGCTGATGGTCGAGGCCCCGCGCGAGGAGCCTTCGTCGATCACCTTGCGGATCGCGCCCATGTCAAAGCCCCAATGGCGGCAGAAATTGGCATCTTCGGCAGCCACGACAGACCGCGCCACGACGGGGGCGATATCGTCCATCGAGGTCCATTCGTGATCGACCCCGCCCAAGCGACGGCCTTCGCTGATCATCGTGATCGTTGTTGGCGGGTTGATGAACTTATACAGTACCACAATCGCCAGCACAGCGGCCAACAACACCAGAACCGCCCTCAGGACGTGCTTGCGCAGCCATGCCAGAGCAGGGTCATAAAGCGCGGGCCGCTTCGGGGCCGGCTTGGAAGGTTTCGATCTGGAGCTTTTCGGTTTCGCCATGTCGCCATAAGTCCCTGAGCCTGCGAACAGGTCAAGCCTTCTGCCACGAAACAAACGTAAATGCAGCCCCGTGGCCGCAGTTGTCCACATGAAAATCGCATAAAAAAGCGGGGCCGATGGCCCCGCCTTGTCAATCTGATCCTGAGTTACTCTGCCGGAACCGCTTCGGGCTCGTCCGACAGCGGATAGGGCAGGTGACGCAGCATCTCTTTCGGGCAGACCTGCAGGAAGTTCAGGCGCTCCGTCTCCCAGTTCTGCAGGATCTCGGTGGCTTTGACCGAACGGGTCTCTTCGACATGGCGTTCGATCAGCCCCTTCACCTGCGCTTCCCAATGGCTATGGCCCAGACCACAGGTCACCAGAGATTCCGGATTGACGAGGTTCTCGGCCACGCCGTCCGGATCGTAAAGATAGGCCATCCCGCCCGTCATCCCCGCGCCGAAATTCGCGCCGATCGAACCGAGGATCACCGCCACACCGCCGGTCATATATTCACAACCATTGGTGCCACAGCCCTCGATCACCACCCGCGCACCCGAGTTCCGCACGGCGAAACGCTCGCCCGCGCGGCCTGCCGCAAACAGGTAGCCATCGGTTGCACCATAGAGCACGGTATTGCCGATGATGGTGTTCTCGGAGGCCTTCAGCGGCGAGATCATCGGCGGACGCACCACGATGATACCGCCCGACAGGCCCTTGCCGACATAGTCATTCGCATCGCCCGAGACCTCGATCTTCAGACCAGGCGCCGCAAAGGCCCCCAGCGACTGACCGGCAGACCCCGTCAGCTTCACCGTCAGATGGTCGGGCTGCAGCGCGTTGCGCATGCCGAAGTTCTGCACGATGTGGCTCGAGGCGCGCGTCCCGATGGTGCGGTGCGTGTTGCGCACGGCATAGGACAGCTGCATCTTCTCGCCTTCGTCGAAGAAGCGCGCGCCATCGCGGATGATTTCGGCATCCAGCGTATCGGGCACATAGTTGCGCGGCTTCGAGCGGTCGTAGACGATCTTGTCCCAGCCATCCACGGTCAGCAGCAGCGGGTTGAGATCAAGGTCATCCAGATGCGCCGACCCACGCGAGACCTGCGTCAGCAGATCCGCACGACCGATGATCTCGTCCAGCGAACGCGCACCGATCGAGGCAAGGATCTCGCGGACTTCCTGCGCATAGAAGGTGATCAGGTTGACGACCTTATCTGCCGAGCCGGTGAACTTCTTGCGCAGTTCGGCATCCTGCGTGCAGACGCCGACGGGGCAGGTGTTCGACTGGCACTGACGCACCATGATACAGCCCATCGCGATCAGGGCAGCGGTGCCGATACCATATTCCTCGGCACCCATCATCGCGGCCATGACGATGTCACGACCCGTGCGCAGACCACCATCGGTGCGCAGCGTGACGCGGCCCCGC
This sequence comes from Thioclava sp. GXIMD4216, assembly GCF_037949285.1. NCBI lineage: Bacteria > Pseudomonadati > Pseudomonadota > Alphaproteobacteria > Rhodobacterales > Paracoccaceae > Thioclava > Thioclava sp. GXIMD4216. Next base: position 366,707 of record NZ_CP149926.1, on the reverse strand, counting down.
AGGTTGTTCATCGCCAGAACCTGATGCGCCTCGGTCAGACCCATCTCCCACGGCAGACCCGCGAATTTGATCGAGGTCGCCGGAGACGCCCCCGTGCCGCCATTATGGCCGGACACAAGGATGATATCGGCTTTTGCCTTGGCCACACCGGCGGCAATCGTGCCAACGCCCGAAGACGCCACCAGCTTCACCGTCACCTTGCAGCGCGGGTTGATCTGCTTGAGATCGTAGATCAGCTGCGCCAGATCCTCGATCGAGTAGATATCGTGGTGCGGCGGCGGCGAGATCAGCGTGACGCCCTTGGTCGAGTGACGCAGACGCGCGATCAGGTCGGTGACCTTCATGCCCGGAAGCTGGCCACCCTCACCCGGTTTCGCCCCTTGGGCCACCTTGATCTCAAGCTCTTCGCAGTGGTTGAGATATTCGGCGGTCACACCGAAACGACCCGAGGCCACCTGCTTGATCTTGGCGGACGGATTGTCGCCATTCGGCTCGGGCACGAAATGTGCCGGATCTTCCCCGCCCTCACCGCTATCGGATTTCGCACCGATACGGTTCATCGCGACGTTCAGCAGCTTATGCGCCTCGGGCGACAGCGCCCCCAGCGACATGCCCGGCGTCACGAAACGCTTACGGATCGAGGTGATCGATTCCACTTCCTCGATCGGGACGGGCTTGCCCAGCGGCTTCACGTCCAGAAGGTCGCGGATATGGATCGGCGGATTGGCCCGCATCATGGCGCTATACTGTTTCCACAGGTCATAGCTGGCGCGGTCACAGGCGGCCTGCAGCATATGCATGCCCTGTGCGCCCCATGCGTGGGTCTCGCCCGAGCGGCGCGACTTGTAGAAACCGCCAATCGGCAGAACGTCCTGACCACCCAGCCAGCCCAGCTTGTGGACCTCCTCGAGCTTGTGCTGGATGCCGTGCAGGCCGATGCCCGAAATACGCGAATGCATGCCCGGGAAATATTCGGCCACCATGGCGCGCGACAGGCCCACCGCCTCGAAGTTCAGACCACCGCGATAGGAGGAAATCACCGAAATCCCCATCTTCGCCATGATTTTCAGCAGGCCCGCATCCACCGCATCGCGATATTTGCGCACGGCCTCCAGCAGAGTGCCTTCGATCAGCCCGCGGTCGATCCGGTCGGCAATGGTGTCTTCGGCCAGATAGGCGTTGACGGTGGTTGCACCGGCACCCACCAGCACCGCGAAGTAATGCGGGTCCATACATTCAGCCGAACGCACATTGATCGAGCAGAAGGTGCGCAGGCCCTTACGGGTCAGCCAGCTATGCACAGCCGAGGTCGCCAGGATCATCGGCATCGCGATCTTGTCTTCGGACTGGTTCTCGTCGGTCAGGACGATATGGCCTGCGCCCGAACGCACGGCGTCTTCGGCCTCGTTACGGATACGGGCCAGACCGTCGCGCAGCGCTTCCTGATCCGCGCCAGCGGGGAAGGTACAGTCGATGATCGAGATATGCTCGCCGAAGATCTCGGCCATCTTGTTGAACTCTTCATTCGCGATGAAGGGCGTATCAAGAATAAGGATCTCGGTCTGGGCGCTGTCTTCGTCCAGCACGTTCTTGAGGTTCCCGAAGCGCGTCTTCAGCGACATCACGCGGTTTTCACGCAGGCTGTCGATCGGCGGGTTGGTGACCTGAGAGAAGTTCTGGCGGAAGAAATGGCTCAGCGGGCGGTATTTCTTGGACAGAACGGCAGGCGGCGTGTCATCGCCCATCGAGGCAATGGCTTCCTTGCCATCCTCGGCCATCGGGCTGAGGATCTGTTCGATGTCCTCAACGGTATAGCCCGCCGACATCTGGCGCTTGCGCAGTTCCGCACCGGTATATTTGGCGGCCTCGGGCAGGTCGCGCATCAGTTCGGACAGGTCGGTGACCTTGTCCACCCACTCGCCGAAGGGGCGCGAGGCGGCCAGTTTGTCCTTGATATCGGTGTCGTGATACAGCTTGCCCTCGGCCATATCGACGGCAATCATCTGCCCCGGACCAAGTGCGCCTTTCTCGATGACATTGGCCTCGTCGGTCGGCACCATGCCCACCTCGGAGCCTGCGATCAGCATGCCGTCACCGGTCACCACATAGCGCAGCGGGCGCAGGCCGTTGCGGTCAAGCCCGCCACAGACCCAGCGGCCATCGGTCATCGCAAGGGCGGCAGGGCCGTCCCACGGCTCCATCACGGCGTTGCAATAGCCATACATATCCTGCCATGCCTGCGGCATTTCGTCGGTGGCCTTGGACCAGGCTTCGGGCACCAGCATGGTTTTCACCATCGGTGCGATCCGGCCCGAACGGACCATCAGTTCGAACACCGAATCCAGCGCGCCCGAGTCGGAGGCGGCAGCGGGGATCACCGGTTTGATGTCTTCGGCCATATCGCCGAAGGTCGCCGAGGCCATGCGGATCTCGTGCGATTTCATCCAGTTGATATTGCCCTTGATCGTGTTGATCTCGCCGTTATGCGCCAGCATCCGGAAGGGCTGCGCCAGCCACCATTCGGGGAAGGTGTTGGTGGAATAGCGCTGGTGGTAGATCGCGAAGGACGACTCGAAACGCTCGTCCTTCAGGTCGGGATAGAATTCCGCAACCTGCTCGGCCAGCATCATGCCTTTATAGATGATCGAACGGGTCGAGAGCGAGCAGATATACAGGCCCTTGAGCTGCGCCGCGATGGCCGCTTTCTCGATCCGGCGACGGATGATGTAAAGCTCGCGCTCGAACTGCTCCTCGTCGATATCCTTCTCGTTACGGATCAGGATCTGTTCGATCTCGGGGCGGGTGGCGTTGGCTTTGTCCCCCAGACAAGAGGTCGCGACCGGCACGTGGCGCCAGCCATAGATATAGTGGCCCATGCGCAGAACTTCGGATTCCACGATGGTCCGGCAGTTTTCCTGCGCGCCGAAATCGGTGCGCGGCAGGAAGACCTGACCCACGGCGATACGTTTGTCCATATCCGGCTCGTGGCCGGTGCGGCGGATCTGGTCGTGGAAGAAGGGGGCAGGGATCTGCACATGGATACCCGCGCCGTCGCCGGTCTTGCCGTCGGCATCCACCGCACCGCGGTGCCAGATCGCTTTCAGCGCATCAATGCCGTTTTCCACGACGCGACGCGAGGCTTTCCCGTCGATCGAGACAACAAGCCCCACACCGCAGGACGACTTCTCGTCATCCGCCTTGTAGAGCGAGTTTGCCGACATCCATTCACGCTTGGCTTCCTCGCGGGCAACCCAGGCTTCATCATATTTGGTCATGTCATGCCTCCTTGGGAGAACGTAGTGCACCGGCTGTGACGCGCGGCGAATTCAAAGGGTGGCTTGCGCCTGGTTCGTGTGGGGCTGCGCCGATTATCGCAAATCTTCGGGGCGCAGCGCCGTCATCGTCATGTCGCAGTCGTAGATCGGCTTTGCGGCACCAAACCCGTCTTCGCCCTCATGGGCAAAGGAGACTGGCGCATCATAGGTCTGCACACTGTCGCCTTGCGGGCTTTCATAGGTTTCGCGTCCTGAAAAGAACACGCGCAGATCGCGGTCGATATACTGGGTTCCAGACCGGCGGGCGAGGATGTTGCCAGCCCTGTCCTGTGTTTCCAGTTTGAAATCCGCGCGTTCCAGAACCTTGCCGTCAATCGTGACCTTGTCTCCGGTGAGCCAGTCGCGACCGATCTGGCGGCGGGTCTCTCCGAAATTGTTGTAGGTGACAAAGTCGTAATCATCCTCGCCTGTGTCGAGCAGCGTGCTGAACGAGGCATTATCCTTGGAACCTGCCTCGTCCAGCTGGGCGATTTCCCCGTTATCAAGGCTGATCGACTGAAGCCAGCGGGTCTCGGAATCGATCAGTGACAGGAAGTATTCGCCATCGCCATCGGCATAAGAAATCCAGCGATCGCCTTCGGCATCCCCCGCGCAGTGATAGAGATTGGCGACCTGACAGCTATGCATCTGCACCGTCAGATCCAGCGTGCAGGCATCGGGCACGGCAAACTGGTCGTCTGCCGATTGCGCCTGTGCATGTGCGCCGATCAAGGTGATTGCTGCAAAAACTGCCACCCGTTTCATGGGGATAGGTCCTTCCGTCTCTTCGCGCAGGGCCGGATGCGGCCCTGCCTGCGTGGATAGGGGATTACTGGGCCGCGACGGCGGTCACACCGTCAAGATAGCGGATGATCTCGGCGCCAGCCTCGCGGCCGTCGCGGATCGCCCAGACCACCAGCGAGGCCCCGCGCACGATATCGCCCACCGCATAAACGCCGGGGATATTGGTCGCATGGGTGCCGAACTCGGCCTTGACGGTGCCCCAACGGGTGACTTCCAGCTCTTTGGTGTCCCATTGGTCCTGCAGATCTTCCGGCTCGAAACCGAGGGCCTTGATGACCAGATCGGCTTTCTCCTTGTAGATCCCGCCTTCGATGGGCTCGGGCGACTGACGGCCCGAGGCATCGGGCTGGCCCAGCTTCATCTTCTGGATGGTGATCGAGGTGACCGGATTGCTGGTAAAGCCCTTGGGCGCTGCCAGCCAGACGAATTCCGCGCCTTCTTCCTCGGCGTTCTGCACCTCACGCTGCGAGCCGGGCATGTTGGCACGGTCGCGGCGGTAGAGACATTTGACCGAGGTCGCACCCTGACGGATGGCGGTGCGTACGCAGTCCATCGCGGTGTCCCCACCACCGATAACCACGACATTCTTGCCCGCCGCATTTAGCGTGCCGTCTTCGAATTCGGCAACCTCATCACCGAAGGACAGCTTGTTCGAGCAGGTCAGATAGTCGATCGCGCGCACGATACCTGCCGCATCCGCACCCGGATCACGCAGATCGCGGGTCTTGTAGACGCCAGTCGCAATCAGCACGGCGTCATGCTTGCCGCGGATGGCGTCAAAGGTGATATCGGTGCCGACATTGCAGTTCAGCACGAATTCCACGCCCGCTTCTTCCAGCTGGGTCACGCGACGCATGACGATATCCTTCTCCAGCTTGAAGCCGGGGATACCATAGGTCAGCAGCCCGCCCGCGCGATCGTGACGGTCATAGACGGTGACCTTGCAGCCCGCGCGGCGCAGCACATCCGCCGCCGCCAGACCACCCGGACCCGCGCCGATGATGCCGATGCTTTCCTCGCGCTCGACCTTCGGCGTGATGGAAGGCACCCAGCCGTTCTCGAAGGCGGTGTCGGTGATATATTTCTCGACCGAGCCGATGGTCACGGTGCCATGCCCCGATTGCTCGATAACGCAATTGCCTTCGCACAGACGGTCCTGCGGGCAGATGCGACCGCAGATCTCGGGGAAGGTATTGGTGGCTTGGCTGATGTGATAGGCTTCTTCCAGACGGCCCTCTGCCGTCAGGCGCAGCCAGTCGGGAATGTTGTTATGCAGCGGGCAGTGCTGGTGGCAATAGGGCACACCACATTGCGAACAGCGCCCTGCCTGTTCGGCCGCTTTCTGTTCGGCGTATTCCGCGTAGATCTCGTTGAAGTCTTGGGCGCGTTGCTTCGCGTCGCGCTTCGCCGGCATTTCCTTTGCCGTCGACACGAACTTCAGCATGCGTTGCTTGGCCATGGCTAGCGCCTCCCTAGCGTTTCTTTGGCACTGTGCTACACGCTAACCGAAGGCATTAAAAGTAAGAGGGGCTGACCTAAATATCGCTTTTTTCGTGTTTTGAGAAGATTCACAATAAAAAATGCGGCAAATTAGGTCAGCTTTTGTTACTTAGTTAGCGCGCGATGGCAAAATATCCAAAGATCGCAAGGCCGACGAGGATCCGCCAATAGCCGAAAATCGCGTAGCCGTGGCGCGAAATGAAGTCGAGCAGGTGGCGGACGACGATGACTGCAGAGATGAACGCCATAACAAAGCCGATGACGATGAGCGTCATATCGTCAGCGTTCAACAGATCGTAGTTTTTGTAAAGGTCGTAGGCAAAGGCACCGGCCATCGTCGGCATCGACAGGAAAAAGCTGAACTCGGCGGCGGCACGTTTGGATACGCCCATCAACATGGCTCCCACAATGGTCGAGCCCGAGCGCGAAGTCCCTGGAATCATGGCCAGACATTGGATGAAGCCGATGGCAAGCGCCTTGCCCAGCGGGATTTTCATGGCGTCGTCATGTTTGGGGTGAAGGTCCATACGGTCGATCACAATCAGCACGATGCCGCCCAGAATAAGGCTGGTGGCGATGATCAGCGGAGAATCGAAGAGCACGCGTTTGATGAAATCATGCGCGAGAATGCCAATGAAAACGGCAGGCAGGAAAGCGATAAGGACGCTGAGGATGAAGCGCCGCGCCTGAGGGTCATGGGGCGCGGCGGTGAAGACCTCGAACAGCTTCTTGGCATAGACGCCAAGAATGGCGATGATCGCGCCAAGCTGGATCACAACTTCGAAAGCATGCCCTGTCGAGTGGAAATCAAGCATTTCCCCGACAATCAGCACATGCCCCGTGGACGAAACGGGGAGGAACTCAGTGAGACCCTCTACAAATCCAAGTATTGCGGCGGAGAGGGTATCATTCATGAGATCAGGACCGTTTTAGATTTTTTGCAGAAGCTTGAATCTCTTCATACTGTCCATGCGGACGGAAGCGCCAGAGGTAACCCGCCATGATTGCGTTCATTGCCGTAGGTGTGATCTGGAGTTGAGCAAAGCTTCGCGCGTCTTCCGAAACGATATTGTCCTTCTTCAGATTTTTCACCTGATCACGGGTCAGAAGCGTGTTGCTGAACAAACCGCCGGTCAGCGTCTGTAGCAGATCGAACAGTCCCGCCACCAGAGAGGCCAGACCGAAAGGCATGTTGAAGATCGTACGTTTGCGATTGATCACGCCCAGCATGGTTTTCAGAAGATCGCTCAGGCTGGCCTGATCGGGGCCGCCCAGTTCGTAGGTGCCCTTGGCCTTGCCCTCGACCCCCATCACCGCTGCGGCGGCCACATCATCCACCCAGACCGGCTGGAATTTGGTCTTGCCGCCGGTGATCGGCAGAATGAAGGAGAAGCGGCTCATGGCTGCGAATTTGTTGAAGAACCCGTCTTCCGTCCCGAACAGAACCGAGGGGCGCAAGATCATCGCTTCCGGGAAATGCTCCAGAACGGCGGCTTCGCCTTCAGCCTTGCTGCGCGCATAGGCGCTTGCGGCTTTGGCATCTGCTCCGATGGCCGAGAGATGTACGAGATTCTGCACGCCAAGCTCTGCGGCAATCCGTGCCACACGTCCTGCACCCTCGGCTTGCACGGCATTGAAGCTGTTCTTGCCCGTGGTGCACAGGATGCCAACGCAGTTCACAACCGCATCTGCGCCGATCATCGCGGCGCGCACCGACGCGTCATCACGGATGTTGCAGAAAACCGGCTCTACCTGACCAACCGCGCCATAAGGCTTGGTGAAAAGCGCCTCGTTCGGGCGGCGCACGGCAATCCGGATACGCCATCCGTCTTTTGCAAGGCGGCGGGCAATATAGCGCCCTACAAAACCAGAACCGCCATAGATCGTCACAAGTTTCGCCATTGGCTGGGCCTCCCCCTTGCAATTTTTCCCTTCCTGATTACCGATTTACCTCTTGCGGGACAAGGGGCCAGCGGCATTCCTTCGTTCTCGGCGAAAAAAATGAAAATTTCCTATTGACGGTGCTTTGCTCTCACCGTAGAAGCCTCCTCACACCAGCGGCGCTGCAGCGAAAGACGCAGCAAAGTAGGAACGCCCAGATGGCGGAATTGGTAGACGCGCACGGTTCAGGTCCGTGTGCCGCAAGGCGTGGAGGTTCGAGTCCTCTTCTGGGCACCAATCCAAAAAAACCCGCTTAACCTTAACAGGTTAAGCGGGTTTTTTGTTTTACCCACCCAATTTCTTTCCCGCTTGGTCGTGATCGGCGCTGGCCTGATACAGGTTGGCACGTTTGGCCCTTTCAGAAGAAGGCTCCAAACGGATTTGACTATGTGCAGGCAGGCCTTGCGCCGGTCCCCGCGAGAGGCCCGAAGTTCGGGGTTGCGCCCGTTGGGGGCGCGGTGCGCTGGCGCCGTAATGTTGCGGATTTGGCCGGAGAAACCGGTTTTTCCGCTTCACAGTCATGAAACCTTAGTCGTTAAAGGCCATTCGAGCCTTGCCCGAGAGGATTTGGCTGCCTAAACCGCAGAAAACAGGAGGCCTTATAGTGCGTAGATCAAAGACCACGACGGAAGATCGCCCGACAACGAAACGGGTTGGCGCATTGCGAGGCCTCTGGCCCTTCTTGCGGCCCTATCGCGGCCTGGCTGTTTCGGCTCTTCTGGCTTTGGTGCTGACAGCCTCGGTATCGCTGGTGCTGCCGATTGCGGTGCGCCGTGTGGTTGACGGGTTCAACAGCGGCGCGGCCCTGCTGGACGAATATTTCGGTGCGGCACTGGTGATTACCGCGCTTCTGGCGATCGGGACGGGCGCGCGTTACTATTTGGTGACCCGCTTTGGCGAGCGGGTTGTGGCCGATATCCGTATGGCGGTGTTCGACCGTGTCATCGCCATGTCGCCCGCCTTTTTCGAGAAAATCCTGACCGGCGAGATCATTTCGCGCATCACCACCGATACGACGCTGATTCTCTCTGTGATCGGTTCTTCGGTTTCGGTGGCGCTGCGGAATTTCCTGATTTTCGTTGGGGGGATGGTCATGCTTCTGGTGACCTCCGCCAAGCTGACGGGACTGGTGCTGCTGATCGTTCCGGCGGTGATCGTGCCGATTATTGTCTTGGGGCGGCGGTTGCGCGGGTTGTCGCGTGAAAATCAGGACTGGATCGCAAGCTCTTCGGGGTCGGCCTCCGAGGCGCTGCTTTCGGCGCAGACCATTCAGGCCTTTACCCATGAAGCCCGCACCCGCGACAGGTTTCGCGATGTGACCGAAAAAAGTTATAGCGCCGCCAACCGCCGGATCCGCACACGCGCCATGATGACCGTAATCGTGATCTTCCTGATCTTTTCCGGTGTGGTCGGCGTTTTGTGGGTGGGCGCGCGCGATGTGCGCAACGATATCATGTCGGTCGGTGAGCTGGTGCAGTTCGTCATCTATGCGGTGATGGTCGCAGGCTCGGTCGGGGCGCTTTCGGAAATCTGGGGCGAGTTGCAGCGTGCGGCAGGGGCGACAGAGCGCCTGATCGAGCTTTTGCAGACCAAGGACAATCTGGAGGACCCCGAGACGCCGATGGCCTTGCCGCGTCCGGCCAAGGGGGCGATCAGCTTTGCCGATGTCAGTTTCCACTATCCCTCGCGTCCTGACACTTCGGCGCTGGATCATGTGACGCTGGAGATCGCAGCGGGGGAGACGGTGGCGCTTGTCGGGCCTTCAGGGGCGGGGAAGACGACGATCATCCAGTTGATCCAGAGGTTCTGGGACCCTGAAACGGGGGCTGTGTCGATTGACGGGGTGGATCTACGGCAGATGGCACGGGCCGATTTCCGTCAGTCCATCGCGCTTGTCCCGCAAGATCCGGTGATTTTTGCGGCCTCTGCGCGCGAGAATATCCGTTTTGGCCGTCCCGAGGCCAGCGATGCCGAGGTCGAGGCTGCGGCCCGTGCCGCCCATGCGCTGGACTTCCTGCAGGCGCTACCGGACGGGCTTGAGACCTATGTCGGCGAGCGTGGCGTGATGTTGTCGGGCGGGCAGAAGCAGCGCGTAGCGATTGCGCGCGCCATGCTGCGGGATGCACCGATCCTGCTTCTGGACGAGGCGACATCGGCACTGGATGCCGCTTCGGAGCGGGCGGTGCAGGCGGCGGTCGAGCAACTGGCACAGGATCGCACCACCATCATCATCGCGCACCGTCTGGCGACCGTGAAAAAAGCCGACCGTATCGTGGTTTTCGATCAGGGCCGGATCGTGGCACAGGGCACTCACGAAAGCCTTGTGGCCGAGGGCGGGCTTTATGCGGAGCTGGCACGGTTGCAGTTTACCGAAGGGGAGTAATCCCTTTCGTGCCGCAGGTCACCGCGCCCAGAGTCGGGACATCCCCCCCCGCTCGGGCCCCGAGCGAGCCCCGAGCGGGGGCATAAAGAAAGAGGCCCCGAAGGGCCTCTTTCTTTTACCTGCTGATGGTATCAGGCATCAACCTTCCGGCACGCCCTCCCCTGCGCGCCGTGGGACGCCCGAGAGTTCAGCGGGTAACCGGACGACCGGTGTAAAGCTCTTCGCCAACGCGGACGGTGATTTTGCCGTCTGCCAGTTTGCCTTGGTAGATGCCTTGGATCGAAACCGAGCTGCCAACGGTGATAGTACGAAGCATAAGGACCTCCCTTAGAAGATGATCCGGATCCTGATTAATCCGATATCTTTATAAAACAGGATTGTCATAAAATTGCAAAGAAAAAAGGCGAGGTAGGGTGAATTATTTCTTAAATGGAGGCAGTTTTGAAATTTTGTCGACAGTCCGGCAGAAAAACTGCCTATATTGCCGTCATTGAATGTAAAAGGCGCCCAGATAGGGCGCCCTAAACACGAATCAAGAAGTTTTTTCAACCTAAAGCCAGTCCCGCAACATGGGTATCAGCGGGATATCGGCGGGCGGCATCGGATAATCCGTAAGTTCCTTCGCCCGCGCCCATGTCAGCGTCTGGCCTTCGCGCGGGGCAGGGATGCCCTCCCATTTGCGGCAGGCAAAGAGCGGCATCAACAGATGGAAATCGTCATAGCTGTGGCTGGCAAAAGTCAGCGGCGCCAGACAGCTCGCCCAGGTGTCGATCCCCAGCTCTTCCTTCAGCTCGCGGATCAGGCAGGCCTCGGGGGTCTCGCCCGCTTCGACCTTGCCGCCCGGAAACTCCCATAGCCCCGCCATCGATTTGCCCTCGGGGCGCTGCGCCAGAAGCACGCGCCCGTCGGGGTCGATCAGGGCAACCGCCGAGACAAGAACGATCTTCTTGGTCACGAGCGGTAATCCGCGTTGATGTCGATATAGCGATGGGTCAGATCACAGGTCCAGACGGTTTTTGACGCCTCGCCCAAACCCAGATCCACCCCGATCACCAGCTCGGCCTGTTTCATATAGGCCGAGGTCGCCTCTTCCGAATAATCGGGATTGCGCCAACCCTTTTCGGCCACCACGATATCGCCAAACCGGATCGTCAGCAGGTCGCGTTCGGCATAGGCGCCGGATTTGCCCACAGCGGCCACGACGCGGCCCCAATTTGCATCCTCGCCCGCAATCGCGGTTTTCACCAGCGGCGAATTGGCGATGGACATGGCGATGGTATGGGCATCGGCCGTTGTCTGTGCGCCCGTTACCTGCACTTCGACAAATTTCGTGGCACCTTCGCCATCCATCACGACCTGCTTGGCCAGATCGGTCATCACGGCACGCAGGGCCTTTTCAAAGGCAATCGCGGCGTCGCTGCCCTCGATCAGCGGAGCTGCAGGCGATTTGCCGGTGGCCGCAAGGATCAGCGCATCCGAGGTCGAGGTGTCGCTATCAACGGTGATTGCGTTGAACGTATCATCTACCTGCCACGACAGCAGCTTTTGCAGCAGGTCGGGTGCGATGGTGGCATCGGTGAAGATATAGACCAGCATCGTCGCCATATTCGGCGCGATCATCCCCGAGCCCTTGGCGATACCGGCGATCTTGATCTCGCCGCCTTCGCCCGCCACGGTCGCGCAGGCGCCTTTGGGGAAGGTGTCGGTGGTCATGATGGCGCGGGCGGCATCGGAAATCGAGGCGGGGCTGAGCTTGGTCTTCAGTTCGCCCAGCACATTGGTGATACGCTCATGCGGCAGCGGCTCGCCGATCACGCCGGTCGAAGAGGTGAACACGCGCGAGGCCGGAAGCCCCAGCGTTTCGGCCACTTTGCCCGAGATCGCATCGACCGAGGCCTGACCATTGGCGCCGGTAAACGCATTGGCGTTGCCCGAGTTCACCAGAATGGCCGCGCCCTGATCCGAAACCGGATTGCCCGCCAGCTTGGCCTGATTGTCCAGCACACAGGCCGCGCGGGTCGAGGATTTGGTGAAGACGCCCGCAAGCGCCGCACCGGGGCAGATCTCGGCCAGCATCACATCGGTGCGGCCCGCATATTTGACGCCCGCCGCTGCAGAGGCAAAGCGGACGCCGTCAATTTCAGGCAGGTCGGGGAAGCGTGCCGGAGCAAAAGGCGAAACCATCGCCGACTTTGCCGGAGCGATCTCGGCTCCGACCCCGCCGGTCTTCAGTCTCGCTTTGAGTTTCTTGACCTTGCTTTCAAGCTTGTCGACGCGGCGTGCGTACCGCTTGATGGTCTTCTTCTTCCCAGGCATGCGCCATCCCCTTCCATGTTTCGGCCTTATTGGCCGAACAACGTGTCGTTCTTCAGGATAGCAGGATCAATGTCGCCGTCCATCCGCTTCACATCTGCGGCGTCAACTGTTTCCTTCACGCGATCCTCAACCGCTTTCTGACGCAGATCGTCTTCCAGCTCGGCCCGGACATCGTCGATTTTCGGCGCATCGGCAATGCGGGTGCCTTCGCGTTTGATGATATGCCAGCCATATTCGGTCTGCACGGGGTCGGAAACCTCGCCATCCTTCATCTTGGCGACGGCATCGGCAAAGGGCTGCACCATCGCATCCAGCGAGAACCAGCCAAGATCGCCGCCATTCTCGGCTGCGCCATCCTGACTATTGGCTTTGGCCAGCTCGGCGAAATCCGCGTCGTCATCCAGCTTTTTCTTGATCTCTTTGGCCTTCTCTTCGGTCGGCACGATGATATGGGCGGCGTGATATTCGGTCACCGGATTGTCGGCGTTATATTTTGCCGCATAGGCTTTCTGGACCGCATCATCGGACGCGGCACGATTTGCCGTATATTCCAGCATCGACCCTGCCAGATAGGCACGGCGCTGCACTTCAAGGGCAACGTCATCGCGCTTGGTCTTGCGGCCTTCGCCGATTTCCGAAAGAGCGGTCTGCTGCACAAGCTGGTCAAGGATGCCCTTGAACAGCGTTGCATCATCAAGTTGCAGATATTGCGGCGGCAGGCTGTCGCGCACGATCTGCATCTGGCCTACGGTGATATCCTTGCCGTTTACGGTGGCCACCACCGTGTCGGCATTCACATCCTTGCGGTAGTCTTTGGCAGCCGCAGGGGCCGCTTTGTCGGCCGCCGGCGCTGCGGGGGTGCTGTCTTGCGCCTGTGCGCCCGCAGCCATCATCGCAACCACGGCTGCGGTCCCCAGAAGTTTCGTCAGTTTCGGCATCTTGGCCACTCCTTCACTGCCGCATTCCTTCGCGGCGTTGACACTCTGACAGTCGACCCTTACATCGCCAAGGGTCAAAAAGGCCCTTTGTGCCCTTTCTCGCATGCTTTTTAGGCAGGCCCGAATGGCGCGGCAAGGGTGGCCCCACACACGATTTGGTCAGTCCAATTGCGGAGAAGTCATGCTCGGCCTCGGAACACTCGCGAAAAAGGTTTTCGGCACGCCGAATGACCGCAAGGTAAAATCTGTTCGTCCTCTGGTGGCGAAGATCAACGCGCTCGAGGAAGAGTTTGCGGCCCTGACAGATCAGGGTCTGATCGAAAAAACACATGAATTCCAACGGCGTGTGCAAGAGCAGGGCGAAAGCCTTGATGATCTTCTGCCCGAAGCCTTTGCGAATTGCCGCGAGGCGGCACGCCGTGCACTGGGGCTGCGCGCCTTTGATGTGCAGCTGATGGCGGGCATCTTCCTGCATCAGGGGCAGATTGCCGAAATGAAGACCGGCGAGGGCAAAACCCTTATGGCCACTTTCCCCGTCTATCTGAATGCGCTGGCCGGTAAGGGCGTGCATGTGGTGACGGTGAACGACTATCTCGCCCGCCGTGATGCGGAGTGGATGTCGAAAGTCTATGGCGCGCTCGGGCTGAGCACCGGCGTTGTTGTGCCCTTCCAGCCCGATGCCGAGAAAAAGGCGGCCTATCAGGCAGATATCACCTATGCGACCAATAACGAGCTTGGGTTCGACTATCTGCGCGACAATATGAAGGGCTCGGTCGAGGAAATGGCGCAGCGCGGGCATTTCTTCGCGATTGTCGACGAGGTCGATTCGATCCTGATCGACGAGGCCCGCACGCCGCTGATCATCTCCGGCCCTGCCGAGGATCGTACCGAGCTGTATAATACGCTCAACAAGTATATCCCCGAGCTGACCGAAGAGCATTACACCATCGACGAGAAGGCGCGGAATGCGACCTTCACCGAAGAGGGCAACGAATATCTGGAGCAGCGCCTTCAGGCCGAGGGCATCCTGCCCGAGGGCCAGTCGCTTTACGATCCGGAATCGACCACGCTGGTGCACCATGTCACGCAGGCTCTGCGTGCGCATAAGCTGTTCAACAAAGACGATAATTACGTCGTGGCCAATGGCGAGATCGTGCTGATCGACGAACATACCGGCCGCGCCATGAAGGGCCGCCGTCTGTCCGACGGCCTGCATCAGGCGATCGAGGCGAAAGAGGGGGTGCAGGTGCAGCCCGAAAACGTCACGCTGGCCTCGGTGACCTTCCAGAACTATTTCCGCCTCTACGAGAAGCTGGCCGGCATGACCGGCACCGCCTCGACCGAGGCCGAGGAATTTGCCGAAATCTACAAGCTGGGCGTGGTCGAAGTGCCGACCAACCGCCCCGTGCAGCGGATCGACGAGCACGACCGCGTCTATCGCACCGCGATGGAAAAATATCAGGCCGTGATCGAGGCCATCCGCGAGGCGCATGAGAAGGGGCAGCCCATTCTTGTCGGCACCACCTCGATCGAGAAATCCGAGATGCTGTCACATCTGCTGACGCAGGCCGGTATCACGCATAACGTCCTCAATGCCCGCCAGCACGAGCAGGAAGCCCAGATCGTGGGGGATGCCGGTCGTCTGGGGGCTGTGACCATTGCCACCAACATGGCCGGTCGCGGGACCGACATCCAGCTGGGCGGCAATGTGGAAATGCGCGTGCAGGAAGAGCTGGCACGCGATCCGGAGGCGGATCCCGAAGAGGTGCGCGCCCGTATCGAAGCGGCCACCGCCGAAGAAAAGCAGAAGGTTCTGGAGGCGGGCGGGCTGTTCGTTCTGGCGACCGAGCGCCATGAATCGCGTCGTATCGACAACCAGCTGCGCGGTCGTTCGGGCCGTCAGGGGGATCCGGGGCGCTCGCTGTTCTTCCTGTCGCTGGAAGATGACCTGATGCGGATCTTCGGGTCCGACAAGCTTGAAAATGTTCTGTCCAAGCTTGGCATGAAAGAGGGCGAGGCGATCATCCACCCGTGGGTGAACAAGTCTCTGGAGCGCGCGCAGGCCAAGGTCGAGGGTCGTAACTTCGACATCCGCAAGCAGCTTCTGAAATTCGACGATGTGATGAACGATCAGCGTAAGGCGATCTTCAACCAGCGTCGCGAGATCATGGATAGCCGTGACGTAGACGAGATCGCCGCCGATATGCGCCATCAGGTGATCGATGATCTGGTGGATCAGTATCTGCCGCCGAAATCCTATGTTGATCAATGGGATATCGAAGGGCTTGCGGCCGCGATCCAAGAGGGTCTGAACCTCAGCCTGCCGCTGGCGGACTGGTCGCAGGAAGAGGGCGTCGATCAGGAGGTCATGCTGGAACGCATCGAGGAGGCCTCCGACGCCTATATGGCAGAGAAGGAAGCCGCCTTCGGCCCCGAGGTCATGCGCACGATCGAAAAGCAGATCCTGCTGCAAACGGTCGATACCAAATGGCGCGAGCATCTGGTGAAGCTGGAGCATCTGCGTTCGGTGATCGGCTTCCGTGGCTATGCGCAGCGCGATCCGCTCTCGGAGTATAAAACCGAAAGCTTCCAGCTGTTCGAGGCCCTTCTTGACGGGTTGCGTGTGGATGTGACCCAGCGCCTTGCGCAGATCCGCCCGCTCACCGAGGCCGAGCGCGAGGCCCTGCAGGCGCAGATGTATAGTGCCCGCAACGAGGAGCAGCCCGAGCCGGAGCAACACAGCATGCCGGAAGAGCCTCCCCGGATCGAGGTCGTGGGCGAGACCCGTCCGGGTTTTGACGAGAACGATCCTGCCACTTGGGGCGAACCGGGCCGGAATGACCCTTGCCCGTGTGGGTCGGGGCTGAAATTCAAGCATTGCCACGGTAAGCTGTAAGGCGCTGCTTGCAGGCCACAGGCGCACAATCGTCTGCGGTCGGTGGATGGGGCACCGGAAGGTGCCCCTTTTGCATTCGGGGTCGCGCCGAATTGCGGCCCATCTCGGCACATACGGCCTTGTCTGGAGCACGATTTGCGACGCTTCTGCCTTGCATCATGGCTGCTTGCCGTCTGTCTTCCGATGGCCTCCGCTGCCGCTGCGCAGGCTATACGGATGGAGGTCCGGATCGAGGGCGTTTCCCCGACCCGCCCGAACCGGCTGGCGGATGTGTCGCGGAAATCCATCGATGTCGTCTTTGAAAATACGGGGGACAGAGGCGTGCGCTTTCCGTGCCCGATGATCGCGCAATATGGCCTGGATATAGTATATTCTCCCTCGGAGGATCCGGCGGACGACTGGATGCTCAATGGGCCGCCGCCAGCGGATAGCTATCCGGCCCTGACGCTGCTGCCTTCGCAACAATGTCGCTTTAGCTACCCGCTTGATGCAGACGGGATCGCCCTGTTTCTGAAGGCGACAGGACAGCAGGCGGTGGACGTGCGGCTTGCGGTCTCTCTGCCTGATCTTCCCCAAACGGCGGGCTGGGCGGGGTTACGCCAGACAATGGCCTTTCGGGTGGTTCGCGGATCTCCCTGATGGTGGCTGTCCTGATGGGGTGGCATATTTGCCGCCTTCTGGTCTTTTGGGGCATGGTCTTGCCACATCTGTGCCTTTCAGGCCCCGCATTTCGGTTATATGTTGTTAAGCAACGACAAACGCGACGCCGTAGGGTGCAGAGCAGCATGAAACAGAAAATGCGGGAAATCTCTTTGATTTTGGCCACGGGTGTCACCGCCGTGGCCTGCAGCCAGTTCATGCAGCATGCCGATACGATTTTCGCCCAATTTGGCGTGTCGCCTGCCGATGCGGCCATTCCGCATATCGCGCGCCCTGTCAGCGAGACCCGTCTGGTCAGTGCGCTTGGTGCCGCACAGTCTTTGGGGGCGGCTCCCGCGCGGGCATTGGGGGCTGATCTGCCGGTGCCCACCCTACCGCAGGATCGCCTTTATACCGCGAGCTTCACGACAGAACCTGCCCCCGCTCGGCAGGTGGCCCCGCCGCAGGGCCCCGCGCTGGAACTGGCGGAGGCCAGCGCTTGCGGCGAGCCGGTTCTGCATCTGGAGAAAGCTGAAAACGGCATGATTTCGGTGGCCTATACCGATGCCTGTCATGCCGGTGCCATTGCGACCCTGACCCAGCCCGGTCTGCAATTCGACGTGCAGCTTGATGCGCAGGGCAAATGGGGGGGGCTCGTGCCGGCGATGATTGCCAATACGCGCCTGACGGTGGCCAGCGCGGGGGGCGTGGTCTCGGAAGGGATCAACCAGCCAGACGCGGCCCAATGGAACCGTGTCGTTCTGTCATGGACGCGCCCTGTCGCATTGCATCTGAGCGCCCGCGACACGGCGACAGATGGCACACCGGAGGGTTACCTTACGCGGTTTTCCAGCGTGGAAGACGGTCAGCAGGCCGAGGTCTATTCGACCCGTCTGGATTTGGCCAAGGCCAGGCTGGCCATTGATGCGGCCCTGACCAAAGAGAGCTGTGATCAGGATCTGGAGGGCAATATCGCATGGTCCGATCAAAGCAAGCTGCACCCGATGATGCCGGTGACCTTGATGATGCCCGAATGTGACCAGCTTGGCGGGGCGGTGGTGATGGATCTGCCGAACCTTGCCGAGGTCGGGCCCTGATCACAGATACCCTTCCGCGCGGAAACTGAGTTCACGGCTTTTGCCGATGATCAGGTGGTCATGCAGCACAAGCCCCAGAACACCCGCCGCACGGTTGATCTGGTCCGTCATGGTCAGGTCTGCCTCTGACGGGGTTGGATCGCCGGAGGGATGGTTATGCACCAGAATCAGCGCCGAGGCATTCAGCTCCAATGCGCGTTTCACCACCTCGCGCGGATAGACCGGCACATGGTCCACCGTGCCGCGCGACTGTTCCTCATCCGCGATCAGGGTGTTTTTCCGGTCCAGATACAGCACGCGAAACTGTTCGGTCTCGCGATGGGACATTGCGGTGTGGCAGTAATCCAGCAGGGCATCCCAAGAGGACAGCACCGGCTGATGCATGACACGGGCACGGGCCAGACGATGGGCGGCGGCCTCCACAACCTTCAACTCGATGATGACCGCTTCGCCCACCCCTTCGATTTCGGCCAGACGTGACGGCGGCGCGGCCAGCACCCGCCCGAAGTCACCAAAAGCCTGCATCAGGCGGTGGGCGAGCGGCTTGACATCCTGTCGCGGGATGGCGCGAAACAGCACCAGTTCCAGCATTTCATAATCGGGCAGGGCCTGTGCCCCGCCCTCCATGAAGCGGGTTCTCAGCCGCTTGCGATGGTCCTTGATATAAGATGGCAAGCGCACCGGATTCTGCCGCGCAGGCGCGCAACCGACGGGGCGCGCGGGCACCGCTTCATCGGGATGACCGAAAAGCGGCAGAGGGGCTTCGTGAAAGGCGTTCGGTGGCTGTGTCATGCCGCAAGATTGCCTTGGCTTGGTGAAGAAAGGCTTAACCTGTTAGCCATGTTCATCATCGACCTAAGGGCAGTTACACATTCTTCACGAGAATAAGGAAGGATAATAGTCGGGGTGTAAGGAAGGGTAAGATGATCGGGATCTATTCTGGGACGGGACCCCAGATTCGGGGCTATCAAAGCCAGTCCGGGCGGGTGCAGGACGTGGCGGTGGTGACGCTTTCCAAATCTTCGCCACAGGGGCCGCAGATCTCGGTTGTGGAGTCAAAGCTTCCGCGTCCGATGACCGCCTCCGAGATGGAGTTGGATCTTCTGTCCAATCTGCGCAGTCGCCTCCAGTCAGAAATCTCTTCGGCGCAGGCCCTGCTGCAAGGGGATACACAGGCTGACCTCACGCTGGACGCCCAGCATGTCTGGAACAAAGGGGGCGCCGAGGCATTGGCGGCCTATGTCGGTACGCTGGAACAGGCCGATACACTTCTAGGAAAGCAGCAGGATTTCCGGCAGGCCATGTTTGGTGCCGAGACCGAGGCCGAGACCCAGAGCCTGATTGATCAGGCGCTCGGGGATCGGGCGGAGCAGATGCTGGATGCGCAGCAAAGCAAGGCCGACTGGGGGCGCCAGCGGGCCCTGTTGCGGCTGTTTGCCATGACGGGGCAGGATAGCGAGGCGGCGATGGCCTTCCTTGAGAAGGGCAAGGCGCTTGCACGGGCCGGTCAGAAAGCGGCTCTTGTCGCTGATATGAAAGAGCAGATCGCCAGCGGCGAATTGAATGTCTCGGTCTCGACCGAAACGGCATGGGCACATGAGGCCGTCGGCATCGAACGTGTCACCGAGCGCAATCAGATTTCGATGGTCTATTCCAAGACATATTACCAGTCGGCTTCGGCCTTCGCCCTTTCCGCCGGATTTTCGGGAAGCTATTCCCGCAGCCTATGAAAAAAGCCGCCCCTGAGGGCGGCTTTTGGCTTATCCGGTCATCCCGTCCCAGAAGCTCTTGACCTTCCGGAAGAACGACGCCCCTTGCGGGTTGTTCTCGGCCTCGATCTTCTCGAACTCGCGCAGCAGCTCTTTCTGGCGGGGTGTCAGGTTGACGGGTGTTTCCACCGCCAGCTCGATCAGCATGTCGCCAACCGCCCCCCCGCGCAAAGCGGGCATGCCTTTGGCGCGCAGACGCATCTGGCGGCCCGACTGGCTGCCTGCGGGAATTTTGACCCGCGAGCGACCGCCGTCAATGGTCGGCACTTCAAGCTCGCCTCCCAGCGCGGCACTGGCCATAGAAACCGGAACGCGGCAGAAAAGCGATGTCCCGTCGCGCTGGAACAGATCATGCTCCTTGACCTCGATAAAGATATAGAGGTCGCCTGACGGACCGCCGCGCAGACCTGCCTCGCCTTCGCCAGCCAGACGGATGCGCGTGCCGGTTTCCACCCCGGCCGGAATATTGACCGAAAGCGTGCGGTCTTTCTCGATCCGGCCTGCACCGTGGCATTTGCGGCAGGGGTTTTTTACCACCTGACCTTGGCCACCACAGGTGGGGCAGGTGCGTTCTACGGTGAAGAAACCGTTCTGCGCCCGAACCTTACCCATGCCACCACAGGTGGGACAGGTCTGCGGCTCCGCGCCGCCCTCAGCGCCCGTGCCATGACAGCTGTCACAGGTCTCGGACCCCGGAACGTTGATCTGCTTCTGGGCGCCCTTGAAGGCCTCCTCCAGCGTCACGCGCAGGTTATAGCGCAGATCCGAGCCACGGGTTGCGCGCGAACGCCCGCCACCACCGGCGCGGCCACCGCCACCGCCCATGAAATCGCCGAACAGATCTTCGAACACATCCGAGAAGGCCGAAGCGAAATCGCCCTGCTGGCCATAGCCCGCACCGGGGCGACCGCCGCCACCCATGCCGCCTTCGAAGGCGGCATGGCCATACCGGTCATAAGCCGCTTTCTTTTCGGGATCTTTCAGAACGTCATGTGCCTCGTTCACTTCCTTGAACAGGGCTTCGGCGTTCGGATTATCTTTATTACGGTCGGGGTGAAGCTCTTTCGCTTTAGCGCGATAGGCCTTCTTGATCTCATCGGCCGAGGCACCTTTCTGGATGCCCAGAACCTCGTAGAAATCCTTTTTTGCCATTCTCTAGCTCCCTTCGGAGAACGTGAAAACGGGCCCGCCCTAACAGCGGGCCCGTCCACATTGTTCCAAGCCGATCAGTTGCGCTTACGATCTTCGCCGAGATCTTCGAAGTCCGCGTCAACGATATCGTCATCGTTCGGGGAGCGGCTATCATCGGCCTCTTCAGCGTCTTCTTCGGCTGCGGCTTTCTCCTGCTCGGCCTTATAGATGGCCTCGCCGAGTTTCATTGCTGCATCCTGCAGGTTGGCGATTGCGCCCTTGATCTTGGCACCATCATCCGACTTGAGAGCCTCTTCCAGCGCATTGGCTGCCAGCTCGATGACTTCGACGGTCGAGCCATCAACCTTGTCGCCGTGGTCTTCAAGCGATTTGCGGGTCGAGTGCAGCAGGCTTTCGCCTTGGTTGGTTGCTTCGACCAGCTCCTTGCGCTTTTTATCCGACTCGGCGTTTTCTTCCGCGTCGCGCACCATGCGATCGATATCCTCATCGGACAGGCCGCCCGAGGCTTGGATGGTGATCTTCTGCTCTTTGTTCGTGCCTTTGTCTTTGGCCGAAACAGAGACGATGCCGTTGGCGTCGATGTCGAAGGTCACTTCGATCTGCGGCATGCCGCGCGGTGCCGGCGGGATGTCTTCCAGATTGAACTGGCCGAGCATCTTGTTGTCGGCAGCCATCTCGCGTTCCCCTTGGAACACGCGGATGGTCACGGCATTCTGGTTGTCTTCCGCGGTCGAGAAGATCTGCGACTTCTTGGTCGGGATCGTGGTGTTGCGGTCGATCAGACGGGTGAAGACACCACCCAGCGTTTCGATACCCAAGCTGAGCGGCGTCACGTCCAGCAGGACCACGTCTTTCACGTCGCCTTGCAGAACACCGGCCTGAATGGCCGCGCCAAGCGCCACAACCTCGTCGGGGTTCACGCCTTTATGGGGCTCTTTCCCGAAGAACTTGGTCACTTCTTCCACGACTTTCGGCATACGGGTCATACCGCCGACCAGAACGACCTCGTCGATCTCGTCCTTGGAGACGCCCGCATCCTTCAGGGCCGCCTGACAGGGCTTGAGCGAGTTCTTGATCAGATCGCCCACAAGGCTTTCCAGCTTCGAGCGGGTCAGCTTCATGACCATGTGCAGCGGCGTGCCGGTTTTCGCATCCATCGAGATGAACGGCTGGTTGATCTCGGTCGACTGGCTGGACGACAGTTCGATCTTCGCTTTTTCAGCCGCTTCTTTCAGACGCTGCAGCGCCATCTTGTCTTTGGTCAGGTCAACGCCGTGCTCTTTCTTGAACTCGTCGGCGAGGAAGTTGACGATGCGCATATCGAAGTCTTCCCCCCCAAGGAACGTGTCCCCGTTGGTCGATTTCACTTCGAACAGACCGTCATCGATTTCCAGAATGGTGATATCGAAGGTCCCACCACCAAGGTCATAAACCGCGATGGTCTTGCTGTCTTTCTTGTCCAGACCATAGGCCAGAGCGGCTGCAGTCGGCTCGTTGATGATGCGCAGCACTTCCAGACCGGCGATCTTGCCGGCGTCTTTGGTTGCCTGACGTTGCGCGTCGTTGAAATAGGCCGGAACGGTGATGACGGCCTGCGTCACTTCCTCGCCCAGATACGATTCAGCGGTCTCTTTCATCTTCTGCAGGGTCACGGCCGAAACCTGTGCGGGGGAGTATTTCTCGCCCTTCACTTCGACCCATGCGTCGCCATTGCCACCGTCAACGATGGAATAGGGCACCAGATCCTTGTCTTTTTGCACTTCGGCGTCGGTGGTGCGACGGCCGATCAGACGCTTGACAGCAAAGATCGTGTTGGTGGGGTTGGTCACGGCTTGGCGCTTTGCCGGCTGGCCGACCAGACGTTCGTCGTCGGTATAGGCCACGATCGACGGCGTGGTGCGTGCGCCTTCCGAGTTTTCAATAACTTTCGGTTGCGAGCCATCCATGATGGCAACGCAGGAGTTGGTGGTCCCGAGGTCAATCCCGATGACTTTACCCATATCAATACCTCTTCTTTTGGCGATGTCGGGAAACAGGTCCATAAGGCCCCCGCCTCCCATCCCAGGGTTTGCAGTTTTGCTGTCCGAGTGCCTTGCCCGAGCGGGTCGCCGGGGCTCTGCAATCGGCTTCGGAAGGTATATAAGGAGGGCAAAATGCTGCTGCAAGGTTTCCAGATGCCGGAAGATGACAAGAATCGAACAGATTTTTCGAACCCGCCCGCAAATGAGGCAGATGCTGTGGGCTATACCCGTCCGGCCCCCCGTATCTTGCGTGGCTTTCGGGTCTATGAAGGATGGTTGAGCGCGCAGGAACAGGTCGGTCTGGTCGCGGATCTGCGCGATATCCTGCGTGAGGCGCCACTTTTCTCGCCGCGAACGCCTTCGGGCGCGACAATGTCGGTGCGGATGACCTCGGCGGGGCAGTGGGGCTGGATGAGCGATTTGCAGGGCTATCGCTATGCTCCGCGCCACCCGCAGGGCAGCGACTGGCCGCCGATCCCCCCCGTTCTGACCGCGCTTTGGGCAGAACTGGTGCCGCAGGCCCGTCCGCCCGAGACCTGCCTTCTTAATTACTACGGGCCGGAGGCAAAGATGGGCATGCATCAGGACCGCGACGAGGGCGACCTGAGCCAGCCGGTGGTCTCGGTGTCACTGGGCGACGAGGCGCTGTTCCGCATCGGCAACCTCGAGCGCGGCGGCAGGACCGAAAGCCTGTGGCTCCGCTCGGGCGATGTGGTGGTGATGGAGGGCGCGGCCCGCCTGCGCTATCACGGCGTGGACCGGATCGCAGCGGGCACCAGCCTGCTTCTGAAACAGCCCGGGCGGATCAATCTGACGATGCGGGTCGTGACGCCGCACCGTGCGGTTCAGGACCGCGGTTTGGGAAACAGCGCCTGATTATAGGGCGACCAATCCTCGATATCGGGATAGAATTGCGCCCGCCACGCCCGCACGCGGGGGTTCATCCGTCGCCGCCACAAAGGCGGGATCATCGCCAGCGTCGTCATTGCCGGATAGCCCAAGGGCAGTTGCGGGGCCTCGGATTTCGCATAGGTCTGCAACAGAGGAAAGCGGCGGCTGGGTTTGTAATGGTGGTCCGAATGGCGCTGCAGGTTGATCAGCAGCCAGTTCGAGGCGAAATGCGCCGCGTTCCAGCTGTGATGGGGCTTCACATGCTCATAGCGACCTTCGCCCAGATAGCGCCGCGTCAGCCCGTAATGCTCGATGTAATTGGTCAGTTCTAGCTGCCAGATGGCGAAAACCGCCTGTAGGATAAACAGCACCACACCAAACAGCCCGCCCACCAGGAAGGCCAGCAAAAGCGCCACCAGTTGCAACCCCGCATAGCGCCAGAACGGATTGCTCTGGTGCCAGTGCGGGCGGCCTGCGCGGTCAAGCTTCTGGCATTCCGCTTCCAGCGCCGAACGGGGGCAGTCGCGCAGCACCCGCAGGAAGTAGCGGTGGAACCCCTCGTTATAGCGCGCGGTCACTGCATCGCGGGGCGTGCCCACCCAAAGGTGATGGACCAGCAGATGCTCGCTGCGGAAATGCGAATACAGCACCGAGGCCAGCAGCAGATCGGCCAGCCAGCGCTCTACACGATCTTTCTGGTGCATCAGCTCATGGGCATAAACCATACCGATGGTTCCCGAGATCACGCCCACCCCGAAAAACAGCGCCACGATCTCGAACAGGTTCAACCCGCTGCCATGAGTGACCCACCAGATCATGCCATAGATCACGCAGAGCTGGATCGGCAGCCATGCCATCGTGATGGCGCGATACCAGATCAGGTCTTCTTCGGGGGTGTCGACATCGGGCTGGTCCGGATTCTTGCCCAGAATCTTGTCGAGGAAGGTCACCAGCCACCACGCATAAAGCGGCAGAAGGATCAGGCTCCAGCCGCCGAACGCGGCCTCGATCAGGACCAGAGGGACCGTGCCTAAGGACAGCCAGAAGGGCAGGGCGCGCTGGGGTTGGCGCAACTCTTCGCGTGTGGACATATCGGGCCTCCGGTTTTGGCGCCAGCATAGCGGCCTTTGGCGAAGGCGCAATCCGCCCGCATTCAGGCGGGCTGCGCGGCCTCCCAGACCTTGCGCATCAGCGTGGGCAGGGCATCGGGCGAGAAGGCGTTATTGCCGGTCATCCCGTCCACATGCCCCAGCCCCGTATGAACGGTGAGGATCAGATGGAAATGGGTAAAGGTGTGGCGCACCTCTGTGGCGGCCTCCTGCCAGTCGGTCTCCAGAGGCGGGGCAAAAGCGGGGCGCTCTTCGGCCCAGTCGCTTGTCGGAAAGCCCAGCGTTCCCCCCAGAAGCCCGCGGTCGGGGCGGCGCTCCACCAGCACCTCGCCCGCCGGACCGATCAGCACATAGGCATGACCGCGCCGCGTGGGTTTGACCTTTTTCGGAGCCTTGACGGGCAGGCTTGCCGCGATCCCCTGTGCATGGGCCTCGCAGTGCGCCTCCAGCGGACAAAGCGCACAGACAGGATTGCGCGGCGTGCAGAGGGTCGCGCCCAGATCCATCATGGCCTGAGCGTGATCCCCCGGACGGTCCTGCGGGGTAATCTGCCCCGCCAGCCGCGCAATTTCGGGGCGGGTGCCGGGCAGAGGGTCGGTCAGGGCAAAGAGGCGCGAGACCACACGTTCCACATTGCCATCCACCACCGTGGCTGGTGCGTCAAAGGCGATGGAGGCAATCGCTGCCGCCGTATAGGGGCCAATTCCGGGTAATGCCTGCAATTCCTGCGCGGTTCGGGGAAACTGCCCGCCCAGATCAAAGGCCACGACCCTTGCGCATTTCAACAGGTTGCGCGCGCGGGCATAATAGCCAAGCCCCGCCCAAGCGGCCATGACATCGGCATCCTCGGCCTGCGCGAGATCGGTGACTGTGGGCCAGCGCGTGGTGAAATCGCGGAAGTAGTTGCGCACGGCGGCCACAGTGGTCTGTTGCAGCATGACCTCGGAAAGCCAGACCCGATAGGGCGCGGTCCGCAGCCCCTTTGCATGATCTTCCGGCCCCGTGCGCCATGGCAGAACGCGGGCATTTCGGTCATACCATGCCAGCAGGGCGGGGCTGATGTCGGCTACGTCACGCAATATTTATGCTCTCTTATCGGCAAGTGGTTGGTATCGGGCCTCGGAGTGCCTAAAATAACCATTGAACACGAGTAATGACAGATGGCCGCAAAGAAAACGACGACCAGCGAGACAGGGAAGGACAAGCGGGGCAAAGGCACCGGCTACAGCCCCATGGCCTCTCGCAGGATGCGTGGTTTCGAAGCGGCTTCGGGCCTGCTGAAAGACCGTATCCGCTCGGTCGGAGAGACACGCGGCTTTGCGGTGACGCGACTGCTGACCCATTGGTCCGAGATCGTGGGCGAAGAGATTGCCGCGCAATGCCGCCCCGTGAAGATTGGCTATGCCCGCGACGGGATGGGGGCGACCCTGACACTTCTGACGCTGGGGGCGGCAGGGCCCATGATGCAGATGCAGATCCCGCGTATCCGCGAGAAGGTGAATGCCTGCTATGGGTATAATGCCATTTCCCGCGTGACCCTGACCCAGACGGCCCCTACGGGGTTTGCCGACGGGCAGGCGCAATTTACCGCCGCGCCGAAAAAGCGCCCCGAACCCACCCCCGAAATCCGCGCGCAGGCGCAGGCCACCGCCGCCGATTGCCGTGATCCGGATCTGAAATCCGCGCTGGAGATGCTGGCGCAGAATGTATTGATGAAGTCCGCAAAGCGGTCTGACCAGAAGAAAGGTTAACTAATGAACAGACGTTCCTTCCTGCTCGGGATTTCCGGTGCCGCCGTTGTGGCTGCACTGGGGGGATGGATCAGCAGCCGTGGCGAGAGCCTGATGACCGGCTTTGCAACGCCTGCTTCGGCAGAAGACGCCAAGCCCGATGCGACGGTTGAAACCCTGCCCGACATTCCGATCGGGTCGGCGGATGCGCCTGTGACGATCATCGAATATGCGTCGTTCACCTGTCCGCACTGCGCGCATTGGCACGAGACCTCTTGGGCGAACCTCAAGAAAGAGTATATCGATACTGGCAAGGTGCGCTTTATCATGCGCGAGGTCTATTTCGATAAATTCGGCCTTTGGGCGGGGCTTCTGGCCCAATGCGGCGGCGACATGAAATATTATTCGGTCGCGGATATGATCTTTGATGGCCAGCAGGACTGGATCGGTGACGGCCAGCAGGCAACGATCGCGGCCAATCTACGCAAGCTGGGTCTGAAAGCGGGCTTCTCGAAAGAACAGATCGAAACCTGCCTGAATGACCAGAACCGCGCCCGCCAGATGGTGGCGACGTTCCAGAAAAACGCGAATGCCGACGCAATTGACGGCACGCCGACCTTTATCATCAACGGCAAGAAATATTCCAATATGGCTTGGGATAAGTTCAAAGAGGCCGTGGACGAAGCTCTCAAGGGCTAAGCCTTTACGGCAGATACAAAAAGGGCCGCTCGGTGGAGCGGCCCTTTTCTTATCGGTGTCGGCCTGTCGTCAGGCTCGCGCAATCAGACCCACGGGCGCGACTGTGCGGCCTTGGCCTCGAAGCTGTCGATCGCCGCCGCCTTGTTCAGCGTCAGGCCGATATCGTCCAGACCTTCCAGCAGGCAGTGCTTCTTGAAGGGATCCACGTCGAATTTGACGATAGTACCTTCTGAGGTCGAGATTTCCTGCGCTTCCAGATCAACGGTCATCCGCGCGTTGGCGCCTTTTTCCGCGTCTTTCATCAGCAGGTCGACTTGCTCTTGCGGGAGGACAATCGGCAGCATCCCGTTTTTGAACGAGTTGTTGAAGAAGATATCGGCGAAGGAGGTCGAGATGACCACCTTGATGCCGAAATCCGCCAGCGCCCAAGGCGCGTGCTCGCGCGAGGAGCCGCAGCCGAAGTTATCGCCCGCGATCAGGATCTGGCTCTCGCGGTAGGCCGGCTTGTTGAGAACGAAATCGGGGTTCTCGCTGCCGTCGCGGTTATAGCGCATCTCGTCGAAGGCATGCACGCCAAGGCCGGTGCGCTTGATCGTCTTCAAAAAGCCCTTGGGGATGATCATATCGGTGTCGATATTGACCAGCGGCATGGGGGCGGCGATACCGGTGAATTTTTCGAACTTTTCCATTCTCGTCGCTCCTTATGCGTCTGCCAGGTCCATGAACTTGCGCACATCGGTCAGTTTGCCGGTGACGGCGGCACAGGCAGCCATCGCGGGGCTCAGCAGGTGGGTGCGGCCCTTATAGCCCTGACGGCCCTCGAAGTTGCGGTTCGAGGTCGAGGCACAGCGCTCGCCCTCGGCCAGCTGGTCGGGGTTCATGGCAAGGCACATCGAGCAGCCCGCCATACGCCATTCCATACCGGCGTCGAGGAAGATCTTGTCCAGACCTTCTTCCTCGGCCTGCGCACGGACCAGACCGGAACCGGGCACGACCATGGCGCGCACGCCATCAGCGATCTTGCGGCCTTTCAGGACTTCGGCCGCGGCGCGGAGGTCTTCGATACGGCCATTGGTGCAGGAGCCGATAAAGACGACGTCAATCGCAATATCTTCCAGCTTGGTGCCGGGCTCGAGGCCCATATAGTCCAGCGAGCGACGCGCCGCTTCGACCTTGCCGCCCTTGAAGTCTTCGGGGGCAGGAACAACGCCCGAGATCGGCAGCACGTCTTCGGGCGAGGTGCCCCAAGTTACGACCGGCTCGATATCTTCGCCTTTCAGCGTCACGACCTTGTCGAAATGCGCGCCCTCATCGGTGAAGAGCGTTTTCCACCAGTTCAGAGCAGCCTCGAATTGCGCGCCTTTGGGCGCATGCGGGCGGCCTTTGACATACTCGAAGGTGGTCTCGTCGGGGGCGATCAGACCCGCGCGCGCACCGCCTTCGATGGCCATGTTGCACACGGTCATACGGCCTTCCATCGACAGGTTGCGGATTGCTTCGCCGCAATATTCGATGACATGGCCGGTGCCGCCGCCGGTGCCGGTGGCGCCGATGACCGCAAGGGTGATGTCCTTGGCGGTCACGCCCGGCTTCAGCTTGCCGGTGATTTCCACCTTCATGTTCTTGGATTTCTTCTGGATCAGCGTCTGCGTCGCCAGAACATGTTCCACTTCCGAGGTGCCGATCCCATGCGCCAGCGCGCCGAACGCGCCGTGGGTCGCGGTGTGGCTATCGCCGCAGACAACGGTCATGCCGGGCAGGGTCCAGCCGTTTTCGGGGCCGACGATATGCACGATGCCCTGACGGACATCCGACACCGGATAGTAGTTCACGCCAAAGTCCTTGGCGTTTTTATCCAGCGCTTCCAGCTGGATGCGCGATTCTTCGTTGCTGATCACACCCGAAGCGCGGTCCGTCGTGGTCGGCACGTTATGGTCCGGCACGGCAATGGTCTTTTCCGGCGCGCGCACTTGGCGGCCTGCCATACGCAGGCCTTCAAACGCCTGCGGGCTGGTCACTTCGTGAACAAGGTGGCGGTCGATATACAGCAGGCAGGTGCCGTCTTCGTCTTCGGACACAACATGGGCGTCCCAGATCTTGTCATAGAGGGTCTTCGGAGCAGACATGGCTCTCACTTTCATAGGGATAGCTGTGGAATTACTCGAGCTTGGGCATGCCGAACCGGTGCCCAAAAGGACAAATCCTCAAAGTCGTGCGAGGACCGAGCGGCTTTCGCCGTAGAAGCGTTCGCGCAGGCGAATACGTTCCGTAATGTCAAAAATCCGAGTCATGCCTTGCCTATACTCTCCTGTCCCGAGTGTCGCAAGGAAATCTCGGGGCAGGAGTGTTGACGTAATTCATCCTGACGGTGCGATCGGGCGGTTCAATCAAACTCGCGCGCAATCAGCGCACGGTTGATTTCCTGCCGGACGAGGCGGCGGACTTTGCGGGTGATCTGTTCCCCCAACGCGCCCTGCAGTTCGGCGCGGATCATGCGGCCCACCATCTGGCGCAGGGCCTCTTCGTCAAAGACCGCCGCGGCATCACCTCCCGCAGGCTGTGTCAGGACGGGACGGGCCTCTTCGGTCGGGGTGATCTCTCCCTCGGGGGTGTGCAGATGCAGGCGGCGGGTCGCCTCGTGCAGAACGGCCATTTCCGCCGTTTCGGAGATGGTGTCACTCAGGGCTTCTGCGGCGGCCTCAAGCTCTGGCGGAAGCTCTTCTGCCGGAGGCCAGTCTGCATCTTCCCGATCCGCGTCATGAGGGGCGGTCCAGGCGGTCTCTGCCAGATCCGGATCTTCCGGCAGGGGGGCTTCGACAGCAGCAGATGCGTGGAGACTCTCCTCTGCCGGATCGCAATCGGGAACACGTTCCGGATCGATGCCGCTGTCTGTGCTCGGGGCCATGACAGGTTCTGGCATGGCTGCTGGCACGTCCGCATGGTCTTCGATGCAGGCAGAATATGTCTCGGCCTCGGCACCCGTCTCGGTGGCGAAGGACGGGTGGCGCGTCTGCGCGGCAACGGGGGCATCCTCAACGGAGGCGTCCTCAGCAGGTTCTGGCGCGTCCTCTCCGGTGTCGAACGCGTCGAAATGCATCGAGGGCAGGGGGGCTGCGGCCTCTTCCTCGGCGTGACCGAAGGCCGTCAAGGCACCGGAAAGCGGGGCGGCATCGCCCTCGTCAGGCTCGAAATCGCCCTGATCCGATGCCGATGCCGGTGTCACGGGCATCGTCGGCATTGCCGGTTCGGGGGCGCGCATATGCGGCTCCAGTTGCAGCACGTCCAAAGCCGCATCCGTGGCTTCATCGATTGTGGTGTCAAACGGCATGTCCTGCGGCTCCACCGCGTCGCGTGTGCCGGGGGCGGCATGATGCACGGCTTCCCAATCCTGATCGAGGCTGGCCTCATCGGGAGAGGTCGCATGGGAAGTCAGAGCGAAGCCAGCCTCTTCCGCGCTTTCCATCGCATCGAATTCGGCGCTATCCGGTGCAGGCGACGCGAAGGGAGACACATGGTCAAATGTCTCTTCGGCTATCGGCGCGTCCGGCAGCGGGGCTGGATCAATGGCACCAAGAGAAGGCGTTTCATCTTCGACGCGGTCGGACTGAGTCAGAAGCAGCGCCTCTTCCGGCGCTGTGAGGGGGGCGACGGGCGTGGGGGCACTGCGCGGCGGAATGGGGTCTTGCGCGACAAGGCGGCGAATAGAGGACAGAACATCCTCGATTTCGATCTTTTTCTCGGGCTCGGCCATTATGTCTCCAATCCGGCAGGCGACCCGGATAGAAACTGCGCCACCCGGATCCGTACATTCACACTAAGGCGGGCCCGGTGGCGGGCCCGCGGAACGGTGGTGGCGCCTTTACTGCTTGCCGATGGCCCGAAGGACCTTGTCAAGCTTTTCGCCCCGGATGCTGGTCAGCGGCGCATTATGCACAGCGTTGTAATATGCGGCCGGATCATAGGTCGGGATCCCCAGCTTCAGGTTTTCCACCGTTAGCAAACCCATATTAGATAATAGTTGATAATACGCTACCTGCAAATCGGCCTCGGCGGTAATCCGGTTGGCACGCGCGTCCAGAAGGTCCTGTTCCGCATCGAGAACGTCCAGCGTGGTGCGGGCCCCGAGCGTGGCTTCTTCCTTGACGCCATCATAGGCCACCTGTGCGGCACGGATCTGTTCGTCATAGGCGCGGATCTGGGCGCGATAGACGTCGATCGAGGCATAGGATGTCAGCACGGCCTGCACCACATCAACGGCCTCCTGACGCAATTCGGCCCGGGAGGAGTCGCGGCTGGCCACGGCCTGACGATAGGCCGAATCCAGCGTGCCGCCGGAATAGATTGTCTGGGTCATGCCGATGCTCGCCGCTTGCCCGACATAGCCGCCCTCGTCATTGGACAGCGAGACCGAACCGGTGATTTCCGGCAGCTTCTCGGCTTTGGCCGATTTGACCGCAATCTCCGCCATGGCGACAGAATGCTGCAGGGATTTGATGGCGGGATGGTTGCGCTGTGCCGTGCTGGAGGCCTCGTCCCGCGACTTCGGCAGGTTGGGCGCAGGCGGCAAAGGCGCAAGCTTGCCCGGATAATGGCCGGTCGAGGCCTTATAGGATTCGCGGGCCGTCTCGAGCGAGCCTTGCGCACTGACCAGCGAGGCCCGTGCCGAGGCCAGCTGCGCCTCGGCCAGCGACACGTCGGTGCGGGTCACTTCGCCCACGTCGAACCGGTCATTGGTGGCATTCAGCTCTTCTTGCAGCACGCGCACCGAGTTCTGGTTGATGGCAACCTGCTCCTGCGCACTCTTCACGTCGGAATAGGCCTGAACTGTTGCAAGAAGCACCTGCTGTTCGATCGAACGCAGGGTTTCGCGCGTGGCAAGAACCGCTTCCTTCTGCGAGCTGATCGTCAACCGGTTGCGACCGAAATCGAACAGCGTGATCGAGGCGCTCAGGGCAGTCGTGGCCGAGGACCCCTCGCTGGTGACATCCCGCCCCGTCAGCGACGATACGCCTTCGGATTTGGTCCAGCCATAGCTGGCGGTCCATTGCACAACAGGGCGCAGCGCCGCGACGGCCTGCGCTACCCCTTCATCGGCGGCCCGTAGCGTGGCACGGTTTTGTTCGAGGAGGTTCGAGGTCTTGTAGGCAGAGATCATTGCATCCGCGAGCGTTTCCGCCTGTGCCGTGACCGATCCTGCAACCATGAAGCCCGTAATGCCTGTCGCCAGAAGAAGTGATTTCAACATCGTGCCCGCCATGCCTTTGTCATGTTATGAGCCCGGCCTGACGGCATGGGCTGTCTTTATATTTATAAACGGCCTGTTCAGCGCCCGTAGCGGGGTCGCATTAAAGGCTGAAGCGCGAAACCTGCCGGAAGCCGCTCAGAACAGGGGCTGCGGCATTGAACGCATCGCGCCAGTTGACGACCCCATCGGTTTTGATGCCGATACGTGCGATGCCCAGGTTGTTCTCCATGAAAACGGTCCCGATGCGCCCGCCTTCTTTCAGCGACTCGAGGATGGTGTCGGGCACTTCTTCGACAGCCCCTTCAATCATGATCACGTCGAAAGGCCCGTGCTGCGGTGCGCCCTGCGGCAGGGCATTATGCACGACTGCAATATTGTCGACTTCCGCTTGACCAAGGGTCAGTTCGGCCTGTTTTGCCAGCGGGTCTTCCTCTACCGCGACAACGGCTTCGGCCAGATGTGCGATGATCGCCGAAGAGTAGCCAAGACCACATCCCAGATCGAGAACGAGGTCATTCGAGCGGATGTTCAGGGCGTCAAGCAGCTTGGCGAAGATGCGCGGTTCCAACAGGACCCGGTCCGGCGCGATCTCGAGATTTTCGCCCAGATAGGCAAGTTCCCGCAGGGAATCAGGAACATAGGTCTCCCGCGGGACATTCAGCATAGCCTCGATGATGGGAAATTTCGTCACATCATTCGGCCGGACCTGAGTGTCCACCATGACCACGCGGCGCGTTTCGAAGTCCTGCATTTTGCTAAACTCTTCAGTCTGGAATGTTACGGCATTACTTGCATAGAAAGCCATTCGGGGCAAGTTGAGCCTTGGCGTGACGCAAAGAAGTAAAAATCAATGCTGCTTGGGCGTCACACCCTCTTGCGCGAGGCCGCACAATCCGTTAGATCCCCACTACCACATGGCTGGCGAGTTGGCGGAGTGGTGACGCAGCGGATTGCAAATCCGTGTACACCGGTTCGATTCCGGTACTCGCCTCCAACAAAATCAGTGACTTGCGTCATTGCTGTTCTTCCTCTCCTGATTTTTTGAAACAAGCTTTGAAACATTCGTGTTCTGTGCCTGTTCTGTCCATGCTCGATTCCGCGCCTCTTGAGCTTTCATCGCGAGAACCTTTTGACGCTCTTGCCCGCCATACTTTTTCAGCATCTCGACGCCTGAGTGTCCGGTGATGGCCTTGACCATCTCGTCATCACATCCCGCCAGATACAGTTCGATCGTCGCATTCTTGCGCAGGCCGTGGGTGACATAGGTCTTGGCGTCGGGGTGCTTCATCGCGTCCTTCACGTCGCGCATCTCGTCTGCGACGGATCGATAGGAGGCAGGGCCGCCGTTCTGATTGCATACCACTGTCAGGCCGCGCTTCGGGACCGTGGCCATATAGGCGCTCAGCCTATCGGTCACCTGCATCACGCCGGCGCGGGGTCGGATGATTTCGAGGATACGACCGTCGCCAGATCGGTTGACGAAGGCGAGCCCGCCACGGTCATCAGACAGCGCGTCGATGACAAGATCGCGGATCAGCTCATAGCTCGAGGTCCAGCCGTTCGCCTCGCCCGAGACAAAGGCCGCCGAAGGGTGCCATGCCAGCGCCGTTTCAGCGCCATCCTCGCCCACGGTCTTCACCGCCACGTCGAGGCTTGCCGCCGCTTCCGAGATGATACGTATGGCCGCTGTCACAGCGGGCACGGTCCACTGCGGTCCTCATGTTATCGTAGATCCCGCGCCCCGGCACTCGGCCTCATCGCGTAGAATGGCTGTCTTGCCGTTGTAGCGCATCAAAAAAGGGCGAGACTTTTGTCTCGCCCTTTTGGTATTTCTAGGCCTCTTGGCCGAAAGCTTAGAAGTGGACCGACTTCGTATCAGCCGGCTTTTCCAGCGGCGGAGCGAATTTGGTCAGGTCGATGCCCTCGACGGCTTTCTTGTATTCGTCAAGGCTCGGGGTGCGGCCAAGGATGGCCGACAGAACCACGACGGGGGTCGAGGCCAGCAGCGACTCGCCTTTCTTCTCGGCGGTATCTTCCACAACGCGGCCTTGGAACAGGCGGGTCGAGGTCGCCAGAACGGTGTCACCTTTCGCAGCTTTCTCCTGGTTGCCCATGCAGAGGTTACAGCCGGGACGCTCGAGATACATGATGTTTTCGTACTCTTTGCGCGCCTGCGATTTCGGGAAGAGATCGTCGAACTCGAAGCCCGAGTATTTCTGCAAGATGTCCCAATCACCTTCGGCTTTCAGCTCGTCGATGATGTTATAGGTCGGCGCAGCCACAACCAGAGGCGCTTTGAATTCGACCTTGCCGGCCTCTTTCTCGAGGTTTTTCAGCATCTGGGCCACGATCTTCATGTCGCCTTTATGCACCATGCAAGAGCCGACAAAGCCCAGATCCACCTTCTTGTCGCCGCCGTAGTAAGACACGGGGCGGATGGTGTCATGGGTGTAGCGACGCGAGACATCGGCGTTATTCACATCGGGGTCTGCGATCATCGGCTCGTCGATCAGGTCCAGATCCACGACGACCTCTGCGAAATATTTCGCATTGGCATCGGGTTTCAGCGCGGGCTTCTCGCCCGATTTGATCTCGGCGATCCGCTTGTCGGCTTTGTCGATCAGGCCTTGCAGGGTCTTGGCTTCGTTATCCATGCCCTTGTCGATCATCACCTGGATACGCGATTTCGCCAGTTCCAGCGACCCGATCAGCACGTCATCATTCGAGATACAGATCGAGGCTTTTGCCTTCATCTCTGCGGTCCAGTCGGTGAAGGTGAAGGCTTGGTCCGCCAGCAGCGTGCCGATATGCACTTCGATGATGCGGCCTTGGAAGACGTTATCGCCGAATTGCTGGAGCATCTGCGCTTGGGTCGCGTGAACCACATCGCGGAAGTCCATATAGTCCTTCATCTGGCCCTTGAAGGTCACCTTGACCGATTCAGGGATCGGCATGGTGGCTTCACCGGTGGCCAGTGCCAGAGCAACGGTGCCCGAGTCCGCACCGAAGGCCACGCCTTTGGACATACGGGTGTGGCTGTCGCCGCCGACGATGATATCCCAGTCGCTGACGGTGATGTCGTTCAGCACCTTGTGGATAACGTCGGTCATGGCGTGGTATTCGCCTTTGGGGTCACGCGCGGTGACAACGCCGAAGTTGTTCATGAAGGACATGAGCTTCGGAATATTGGCTTGCGCTTTCTTGTCCCAGACCGAAGCGGTGTGGCAGCCCGACTGATAGGCGCCATCCACGGTGGGCGAGATCACGGTCGCGGCCATGGATTCCAGCTCTTGCGCGGTCATCAGGCCGGTGGTGTCTTGCGAGCCGACGATATTGACCTTTACGCGCACGTCCGAACCGGCATGCAGGGTCTTGCCCTTTTCCACACCCACGGCATTGGCATTGAAGATTTTTTCCACAGCCGTCAGGCCCTGACCCTCGATCGAGACTTCTTTCGAAGGCGCGAAGACCGGCGCTGCCTCAACGCCCAGCGTTTCCGCCGCGAACGTTTGCAGTTTCTTCCCGAAGACCACAGCATAAGAGCTGCCTGCCTTCATGAATTCGACCTTCGACGGCGTGAAGGCCGAGGCGACATCCGCCAGAACCTGACCGTCTTCGCTCAGCAGCTTCTTCGCTTTGGTGTCGATTTTCAGCACGGTGCCGGTGGCGACAGAATACTTCTGTTCCAGAACGGGGTTGCCTTCTTCATTCAGAACCGGCTTGCCATCGGCATCGACCTTCTTGACCCAGTTTTTCAGGTCCAGACCGATCCCGCCGGTCACGCCAACGGTGGTCAGGAAGATCGGCGAGATGCCGTTGGTGCCCGCAACAACCGGCGCATAGTTCACGAAGGGAACATAGGGCGAGGTCGGCTTGCCGGTCCAGAGCGCCACGTTATTGACGCCCGACATACGCGAGGAGCCCACACCCATGGTGCCTTTTTCCGCGATCAGCATGACGCGCTTGTCGGGGTGCTGGGCTTTCAGCGCCTCGATTTCTTTCTGGGCCTCTTCCGAGATCATGCATTTGCCGTGCAGCTCGCGGTCCGAGCGCGAGTGCGCCTGGTTGCCCGGCGACAGAAGGTCGGTCGAGATATCGCCTTCGGCGGCGATATAGGTGACCAGTTTCACCTCGTCTTCCACATCGGGAAGCTTGGTGAAAAATTCGGCCTTGGCATAGCTTTCCAGCACATCCTTGGCGACGGTATTGCCCGCCTTATAGGCATCGGCCAGACGCGCCATATCGGCATCATACAGGAAGACCTGCGTTTTCAGGACTTCGCCCGCTTTGGCGGCAATCGCTGCATCCTCGCCAAGCGCGAGATCCAGCAGCACTTCCATCGACGGGCCGCCCTTCATATGCGACAGCAGTTCGAACGCGAAATCGGGGGTGATCTCGGCAACGACGGCCTCGCCCAGAATGATTTCCTTCAGGAACTTCGCCTTCACGCCCGCCGCCGAAGTCGTGCCCGGCAGGGTGTTGTAGATGAAGAACTTCAGCGAATCCTCGCGGTAGGCGTTGCCTTCGTCTTTGATCTGCTCGATCAGCTCTGCCACCAGCGCGCCATCATCGATGGGCTTGGGGTGCAGGCCTTCGCCCTTACGGGTTTCGATCTCGGTTAGGTAGTCTGTGTACAAGCTCATGACGGTCCCTAGATGTCGCTATCGTTTCACGCTTGCACGCCGGCCGCCAAACACCCGCCGAGTCGCCACAAGCCTTTAGTATGCCGATGTATACCAAGCGCATTGCAGTTACAAGACAGCAGTTCCCGCGATTTGCGCTTGGCGTCGAGGGGAGATGTGTCGGCCGCTATACTGCTGCAAATAGGCGGTAGCGCCGCCTTGGATACTCGGCTGGGTCCGAAGCGGGAGAGGCTTTCCCGTGCAGAATGGCGCGCGCGCAAGGCGGCTGCGGAGCAGGATGCGCTGCTGCTGCGAGAGATGGAAGATCGCGTCTCGGCCCTGGCCATCCATGAGGAAGAGCTCTCAGCCACGGAGGAGGAGATCACCGTCCGTCTAGCGGAGCAGCTGGAACAAGCCGCCATCCTGGACGCAGAGGCAGAGTCGAAGCGGCAGAGTGCATTGACCGAAAGCAACGAGTTGATCGAGGCGGCCCGCCGCGATCGGGAGGCGGCGGTGGCCAGGTTGGTTACCGCAGAGGCGGAGGCACGAAGGCTGGAAAGCCGTGCCCGAAAGAAGGCCGAGGAAGATACTGCCGTGGCCGACGCCTGCAGCGGCCAATAACCTTCGCAAGAGGCTAATCCAGCTTCTAGACTATGCGATCGCCTTGGAATGGCGAGCGGACAATCCAGCGCGCGCTACGAAGCCCTACAAGGTCGCTACGGAGGGCTTCCACACCTGGACCGAGATGGAGATCGCAAAATTCATCC
This sequence comes from Thioclava sp. GXIMD4216, assembly GCF_037949285.1. Taxonomy (NCBI): domain Bacteria; kingdom Pseudomonadati; phylum Pseudomonadota; class Alphaproteobacteria; order Rhodobacterales; family Paracoccaceae; genus Thioclava; species Thioclava sp. GXIMD4216. The sequence goes on along the minus strand of NZ_CP149926.1, from coordinate 328,874 downwards.
AGACGCATCCTGAGGGCACTGAGGCGCACAAGGTGATGACGCTGATGGTGTACACTGGGGCGGCCCGCGTTGACGCTGTGCGGTTTGGGCCGTGGAACATCGAGGAGGGCGGTTTCAGTATCGTCGTCAGAAGACGAAAAAGACGAATGGGCGTCTCATCTCAATTCCCCTTCATCCGGACCTTGTTGAGGTTCTGGCAAAGCTGCCTTCTGATCGCCCTTATATCTCTACGAAACAAGGTACTGCGCGTACACCAGCTGGCCCCGGGAATCTCATGCAGCGTTGGACACGGGGGGCAAATTTGCCAGCGTGCTCCTCACATGGCCTTCGGAAGGCCTGCGCGCGGAGGCTTGCAGAGGCCGGGGCGACCACAAATCAGATCGCAGCCGTAACAGGCCACAAGACCTTAGCGCTTGTGCAGCACTATACAGCTGCGGCAGAACGCGAAGGGTTGGCTGATTAAGCGTTTGATAAGCTGACTTCGCGCACCAATGGAATTACAAACATGACGAACCGCTCTGATAGGTTCGTCGCAAATACCCGCAACCCATGAAAGGGAAAGGATATTTTATGGAAAGTGGTGAGCCGTGCAGGATTCGAACCTGCGACCCACTGATTAAAAGTCAGTTGCTCTACCAACTGAGCTAACGGCCCACTTTCTTTCGTTTCCAACCGGTTCGCTGTGTGCTTCCCTGCTGGTGTGGGCGCCTTCTACGGCTCTGTGCGGGGGGCGTCAACAGCGAAATTCAAAAAAAATGAGATCTCTGGAAAAAAGTTTTCGGGGGGCGTATATCGCGCTCATGAAAAACGCGTCTTTACCCCTGTCTGGATTGGCCTTCATGAAAATGCATGGCCTTGGAAACGATTTCGTCGTGATTGACGCCCGTGACGGGGTCGATCCGGTGACACCTGCTTTGGCCGAGGCCTTGGCAGACCGGCACCGTGGTGTCGGTTTCGATCAGCTCGCTTTGATCGGCCCCTCGCAAGAGGCCGATTTCCATCTGAAATTCTACAATTCGGATGGCTCGCTTTCGGGGGCGTGTGGCAATGCCTCGCGCTGTGTCTCGGACTGGATGATGGGTCAGCTTGGCAAGGACCATGTGCGCTTCACCACCGATCGTGGCCAGCTTGAGGCGAAGCGCGCCGCGAATGGGATGGTCTCGGTCAATATGGGGGCGCCGATTCTGGAGGCGCGCATGATTCCCTTTGACGGCGATCCTAAGGCGACGGGAATCGATGGTGATCCGGTAGCCGTGGGCATGGGCAACCCGCATTGCATCTTCTTTGTCGAAGATGCCGAGAAGGTCGCGCTGGAAAGCTGGGGCGCCGAGATCGAGCATCACCCGTCCTTCCCCGAGCGCACCAATGTCGAGTTTGCCTCTGTCACGGGCCCCGATCATCTGCGCATGCGGGTGTGGGAGCGTGGCGCGGGCGTGACGCTGGCTTGTGGCTCTGGCACCTGTGCGACCGCCGTGGCGGCGCATCTGCGCGGCCTCACGGGGCGGCGGGTGACGGTGGATGTGGACGGCGGTCGGCTTGAGATCGACTGGCGCGAGGATGGCGTCTGGATGACCGGCCCCACGGCCTTTGTGTTCCGCGCGGAACTGACCTCTGATTTTCTGGGTGCCCTATGAAACCGCCTGTCTTTGCCACGCTTGGTTGCCGTCTGAACGCTTATGAAAGCGAGGCGATGAAGGAACTCGCCGCCGCCGCTGGCGTCGAGGGGGCTGTTGTGGTGAATACCTGCGCGGTGACGGCAGAGGCCGTGCGCAAGGCCAAGCAGGAGATCCGCCGATTGGCCCGCGAGAACCCCGATGCGCCGATCATCGTGACCGGCTGCGCCGCGCAGACCGAACCCGAGACTTTTGCGGGCATGGCCGAGGTCACCAAGGTGATCGGCAACCACGAGAAGATGCTGCCCGAGACATGGGCACAGATGCGCGTCCCCAACCTGATTGGCGAGACCGAAAAGGTTCAGGTGGATGACATCATGTCGGTCAAAGAGACCGCAGGCCATCTGATTGACGGTTTTGGCCGCCACCGCGCCTATGTGCAGGTGCAGAACGGCTGTGACCACCGCTGCACCTTCTGCATCATCCCCTATGGCCGTGGCAATTCGCGCTCTGTTCCGGCGGGGGTGGTGGTCGAGCAGATCAAGCGTCTGCGCGACCGTGGTTTCAACGAGGTGGTGCTGACCGGCGTCGATCTGACCTCTTGGGGGGCGGATCTGCCGGGCGAGCCGCGCTTGGGGGATCTGGTGATGCGTATCCTCAAACTGGTGCCGGATCTGCCGCGCCTGCGGATTTCCTCGATAGATTCCATCGAGGCCGATGAAAACCTGATGCTGGCCATCGCGACCGAGCCGCGCCTGATGCCGCATCTGCACCTGTCGCTGCAGGCGGGCGATGACATGGTGCTCAAGCGGATGAAGCGGCGCCACCTGCGCGATGATGCCATCGCGTTCTGCGAAGAGGCGCGCAAGCTGCGGCCCGGGATCGTCTTTGGGGCCGATATCATTGCGGGTTTCCCGACCGAGACCGAAGAGATGTTCCAGAACTCGCTGAAACTGGTGGATGAGTGCGGGCTGACCTTCCTGCATGTCTTCCCCTATTCGGCGCGCAAGGGCACGCCTGCCGCGCGCATGCCTGCGGTGAATGGCAAGGCCATCAAGGACCGTGCCCGCCGTCTGCGTGAGGCCGGAGACCGCGCGCTTGAGGCGCATCTTGCATGTCAGGTCGGCTCCGATCTGGTGATCCTGACCGAAGGGCCGCAGGCAGGCCGCACCGAGACCTTCACCGAGGTGCATTTCGACACAGACCAGCCCGAAGGCACGATCCTGACGGCGAAAATCCGTGGTCACGACGGAAAACGCCTGCTGGTCTGACCGCGACGCCGCGCCAGAAAGGCCCCGCGCGGTCAAGAAAGCGTGTTTTTCCGTAGCCATAGCTCGGGCGGCCCTCAGCCTGCATTGCCTCCGGCATGCGCTATCGCTAGGGTCGCCTAGACATCAGAGAGGACATATCCATGCCGTTTCGATTGACGCCGGTTTGCGCGTTGGCTCTTTCATTCGCCGCAGTCCAGGCGCCAATGGTTTCCGCGCAGCCCGCAGGGGCGTATCTGGCGGCGCGCGCTGCGACGGGCGATCATGATTACCAGCAGGCGACGGCTTATTACGGCCAGCTTCTTCAGGCAGGCGTCGTGGATATGGGCGTGGCGGAATCGGCCATGACGGCGCAGATCGTCCTTGGCAATTACGACAAGGCGGCGGCCATTGCCGAACAGATCGCCGCCAGCGACGCGCAGGCCGCCGATAGCCAGCCTGTCTTCCTTGTCCGTCTGGCCAATGCCGTGGGCGAGGGCAAATATGACGAAGCGATGAAGCTGGTCAACGGGACGGAAAATATCGGCCCGCTTTTCACGCAGCTTTACCGCGCATGGGTCTATGTCGGCCAAGGCAATATGAGCGATGCGTTCAAGGCCTTCGATCAGGTGGCCAAGATGCCGGGGCTGCAGGGCTTTGCCGATTATCACAAGGCACTTGCGATGGCGCAGGTTGGGGATTTCGAGAGTGCCGAGAAAATTCTCTCGGGCGGGGCGGCGGACGCGATCCATGCCACGCGGCGTGGTGTGATGGCCCATGTCGAAGTGCTGTCCAACCTTGATCGCGATGCCGATGCGGTCGCGCTTCTCAAGGACGTGTTCGGGGAGTCGCTCGATCCGCAGCTTGCACAGTTGCGCAAACGTCTGGAGGCAGGGGAAACCGTGCCCTTCGATGTGGCCAACACGGCGCGCGAAGGTGTGGGCGAGCTGTATTATTCGGTGGGGGCGGCGCTGGCGGGCGGAGATGTCTCCGATACGATTCCGCTTGTCCATGCCCGCATCGCCCAATGGCTCAATCCTAAAAATGTCGATGCAACCTTGTTGGCCGCTTCTATTCTGGATCAGCAAGACCAGCATGATCTTGCCATCGCGACCTATGATGAAGTGCCCGCCGATAGCACGGTCTATTATGCGGCAGAGCTGGGCAAGGCCGAGACCATGATGCGCGCGGATCGCGCCGATGAGGCGATCAAGGTCGTGCAGGGCGTGGCCAAGGACGATCCCGAATTGCCGGGCGTCTGGGTGTCTCTGGGGGACATGCTGCGCCGTGAACAGCGCTTTGCCGAGGCCGCCGATGCCTATCAGCAGGCGCTGTCGCGTCTGCAATCGCCGCAGCCGCGGGACTGGTTCGTGTATTATGCCGCCGGTATTGCCGATGAGCGGTCCGATAAATGGGATCGCGCCGAAGGAGAATTCCGCAAGGCACTGGAGCTGAACCCGGGCCAGCCTTCGGTGCTGAACTATCTTGGCTATTCCTATGTGGAAAAGGGCGAGAACCTTGACGAGGCGCTGAAGATGATCCGGCAGGCGGTCAAGGCATCGCCGGATTCGGGCTATATTATCGACAGTCTGGGCTGGGCGTTGTTCCGTCTGGGGCGCTATGACGAGGCGGTGAAAGAGATGGAGAAAGCGATCACGCTGGAATCCGTCGATCCGCTGGTCAATGACCATCTGGGCGATGCCTACTGGGCTGTGGGTCGCAAGCGCGAGGCGCAGTTCCAATGGAAGCGCGCGATTGCTTTCGGGCCGGGGGAAGATGTCGATATGGATCGCGTCAAGCGCAAGCTGGAGGTCGGCCTTGATGCCGTGCTGAAGGAAGAGGGCGCACCGCCGCTCAAGGCGCAGCCGGTTCAATGAGCCTCTCGGATATAGCGCCTGCAAAGGTCAACCTGTCGCTTGCGGTGACGGGGCGACGGGCAGATGGCTATCACACGCTTGAAAGCCTTGTGGTCTTTGCAGGCTTCGGGGACCGGCTGACGGTTGAGGCGCATGACAGCTTGGACTTGCAGGTCGATGGCCCCTTTGCCGAAGGGGTGCCGGTGGATGCGCGCAATCTGGTCCTGAAGGCCGCGCATCTGCTACAGCGCGAAACTGGCACGACGCAGGGCGCACGGATCCGGCTGACCAAGACCCTGCCGCATGGTGGCGGGATTGGCGGCGGCTCTTCGGATGCGGCGGTCGCCTTGCGTCTTCTGGCGCGGCTTTGGGATGTGCCCGCGATTGCCCCCGAATGCGCGGTTGCGCTTGGGGCCGATGTGCCGGTCTGTATGCAGGCACCTCAGCCGCAGATCATGCGGGGCATTGGCGAGGTGCTGAGCGCGGCTCCCGTACTGCCGGAATGTTGGCTTGTTCTGGTCAATCCGAGGGTCGAAACCCCCACAGGCGCGATGTTTCAGGCTTTGGGGCGCAAGGCCCCTGCACCGTCCGATGTGGCATTAACTGTGCCTTTGGGGATGGGGCACGCGGCATTCGCGCTTTGGCTTGCCGCATATGGCAATGACTTTGCCGATGTGCTGACCGATCCGGCGTCAGCCGTCTATCTGCCTGAAATTACCCAGATCCTGCAGGCGCTTGCTGATCAGGACGGATGTCTGATGCAAAATCTTTCCGGCTCGGGCAGCACCTGCTGGGGCGTCTTTGCCACGCAGCAGGCGGCAGAAGCTGCGGCGCGCCGACTGGCACAGAAAAACGCCGGCTGGTGGGTCCAACCGGCGCAGATGTTGTCCTGATCGTCGTGCCTTAGCGCACGCGGGCCACCACATAATCGGCCAGATCGTCCAGCATATCGCGCAGCGGATGCGCGGGCAGGGCGCTCAGCGCCGCGCGCGCCTGATCCGCCCAGAGGATCGCCGCATCGCGGGTCGCCGCCAGCGTGCCATGTTTCGCCATCAGCGCCATCGCCTGTTCCAGATCGCCGTCCTGCTGGTCGCCCTTCTCGATGACGCGGCTCCAGAAGGCGCGCTCGGTCTGGTCTGCGGCGGCCACCGCTTTGATGACGGGCAGGGTCAGCTTGCGCTCGCGGAAATCATCGCCGGTATTCTTGCCGATGACATCGGTCACCCCGCCGTAATCCAGCAGGTCATCGACCATCTGGAAGGCAATCCCCAACGCATCGCCATAATCGAACAGCGCCTTCTCGGCGGTCTCGTCAGCCTCGGCCAGAACGCCGCCCACTTGGGTTGCTGCCGAAAACAGCGCCGCCGTCTTGCCGCGGATCACTTGCAGATAGGTATCCTCGGTGGTCGAGAGATCCTGCGCGGCGGTCAGCTGGAGCACCTCGCCTTCGGCAATCACCGCAGAGGCGTTCGACAGGATGCCCAGCACGCGCATATTGTCGGGCTCGGTCATCAGCTGGAAGGCGCGGGCGAAAAGGTAATCGCCCACCAGAACGCTGGATTTATTGTCCCACAGCAGGTTCGCGGTCGGGCGGCCACGGCGCTGCGCGCTTTCATCGACCACATCGTCATGCAGCAGCGTTGCGGTGTGGATAAATTCGACGGTCGCCGCCAGATGCACGTGATAGGGGCCGTTATAGCCACAGATGCGCGCGGCGGCCAAGGTCAGCATCGGGCGCAGACGCTTGCCGCCGGCCTCGACCAGATGCGCGGTGACTTCCGGAATGCGCGGCGCATGTTTCGACGCCATTTTCTCGCGGATCAGGGTGTTCACCGCCTCCATGTCGCCGGCCAGAGCCTGCGCAAGCCGGTCATGCGGTTTTACTGCCTTGTCGTCGAGGCTCATGTTCCTTGTCCTTCCCGCTCTCCCCATCTCGACAGGCCAAGGGCCTGAGGCTAATGAGGATGAATGAAAGAGCTTCTGCGCACGACAAATCCCGTGAAATTGGCCTTCGCCAAAGCCCTTCTTACCGGCGAGGGTATAAACAGCTTTGAAATGGACGTCCATATGAGCGTGCTCGAAGGCAGCATAGGGATTTTGCCGCGTCGTCTTATGGTCACGGACGGGGATCTGGCGCGGGCGCGGAGGGTGCTGGACGATAACGAGATCGGGCCGGAGTGATGTTTGCCGCCGAAGACCTGACCTGTGACGATTTTATCGGGGGCGCTTTGCGCATCTATCAGCCGCGCCACGGTTATCGTGCGGCGATGGACCCCGTGCTGCTGGCGGCGGCCTGCGGGGCGCGGGCGGGCGAAAGCGTGCTGGAACTGGGCTGCGGGGCAGGGGTGGCCAGCCTCTGTCTGGGGCGGCGGGTCGAGGGGGTGGCGCTGCACGGGCTGGAGGTGCAGCCCGCCTATGCCGATCTGGCGCGACGCAATGCGCAGGCCAACGGGCTGGCGCTGACGGTGCATGAGGGCGATCTGGCGCAGATGCCCGCTGCGCTGCGGCAGATGAGCTTTGACCATGTCATCGCCAACCCGCCCTATTTTGCGCCGCAGAACGGAACGGCGGCACGGGATGCGGGGCGCGAGACCGCGCAGCGCGAAGATACTCCTCTGGCGGAATGGGTGCGCCAAGGGTTGAAGCGGCTGAAGCCCTCGGGCCATTTGGTGCTGATCCAGAATGCCGACCGTCTGGATGATATCCTTTTTGCGCTGCACGGGCGGGCCGGAGCGATTCGGATTTTGCCGATTGCAGCGCGTCAGGGGCGCGATGCGGGGCGGGTGATTGTTAGCTCACGAAAAGGTGCAAAGACGCCGCTTCGCCTTCTGGCGCCCCTGGTTCTGCATGCACGCGCATATCACGCAGGGGATGCCGAGGACTTGAGCGAAGTTGCGCAGTCTATACTGCGTTTTGGGCAAAACTTGCCGATCTGACTTTAACATTTTTGCAATAATTCGCCGGCCAATCTGAGCGTGACCCTGAGAGCGCGACAAATTCGTGACAGAAACGAAAAAACGTGCTGAACTGTAAGGGCTCATACAGAGAGGAGACTGCCCATGTCGCTTAGTTCGCATATCACCGAACTCCGCAAGAAGCACCAGGCTCTGTCCGCCGAGGTTGAGCGCGCGACGCGAAATCCTGGCTTCCCTGGGCTCGAAATTGCCCAGATGAAGAAGCAGAAACTGCAGATCAAGCAGGAGATCGCGCGTCTCGAGCAGGCGTGACCTCACTGTTGTGGCCCTTTAGGGCCTCAGCGCAGCACCTTTAGCAAGGTTGCGCGGTCTTCATCCGAAGAAGCTGGCCAGCACCGCGCTCCCTAGTCCGGAACATATCCTGAAAGATACGTAGAAACGTATCTGGAATAAAATGATAGCGATCGGCAGAACGTCTTTGCCGGACCGCTCCCCCTGTGTCTGCCTGTCGAGAACGGACGGGTGATCTAGGGAGGTCAAAAAGGAAAGGCCCGCAGATGCGGGCCTTTTTTCGGATCGCGTCATATCTTCGCCGGCCAGAACGCCTTACGAAAGATACGCCTTACGAAAGATACTGGCCACCATTGGCCGACAGGGTCGAGCCGGTAATGAAGCCTGCGTCATCCGACGCAAGGAAGACCACCGCACGCGCGATATCCTCCGGCTCCCCCAAGCGACCGACGGGGATCGTGCTGATAATGGCTTCGCGCACTTTCTCCGGCACGGCCATAACCATTTCGGTCGCAACATAGCCCGGGCAGATCACGTTGACGGTGATGTTGTTGCGCGCGCCCTCTTGCGCAAGCGCCTTGGTAAAGCCGATATCGCCTGCTTTCGCTGCCGAATAGTTGGCCTGACCGAATTGTCCCTTCTGACCGTTGATCGACGAGATGTTGATCACGCGACCGAACTTACGTTCGCGCAGACCCGGCCAGAGCGGATGGGTCATGTTGAAGATGCCCGTCAGATTGGTGCCAATGACCTGATCCCACTGATCTTTCGTCATTTTATGGAACGGTGCATCGCGCGTGATACCGGCATTGTTGACCAGCACTTCCACGGGGCCAAGGTCCGCCTCGACTTTGGCGATCCCTGCTGCGCAGGCATCGTAATCGGCAACCGACCATTTATAGGTCGGGATACCGGTCTCTTCCGTGAACTTCGCGGCGGCCTCGTCGTTACCTGCATAGTTGGCGGCAACCTTATAGCCTGCGGCTTTAAGGGCCTTTGCGATGGCTGCGCCAATTCCGCGCGAACCGCCGGTGACGAGTGCAACTCTGGACATTCTCTTCCTCCTGGGTCCTGTTTCATCGAACCCTAATGCGTCTTAACTTTTGTTTCTTTTGTGCTTTGGTCGAGAGGCTCAGAGCCCCTCGATGCACATTGCAACACCCATGCCACCACCAATACACAGCGTGGCGAGGCCTTTTTTGGCTTCGCGGCGCTTCATTTCGAACAGAAGCGTGTTCAGAATGCGCGCGCCGCTGGCCCCGATCGGGTGACCGATTGCGATGGCGCCGCCATTCACGTTAACTTTGGACGTATCCCAGCCCATATCCTTGTTGACCGCACAAGCTTGCGCCGCAAAGGCTTCGTTCGCTTCGATCAGATCCAGATCCGCTGGCGACCAGCCTGCTTTTTCCAGCGCTTTGCGCGACGAGGGGATCGGGCCACAGCCCATGATCGACGGATCAAGACCCGCCGTCGCATAAGAGGCGATTCGCGCCATCGGGGTCAGGCCGCGTTTCGCGGCTTCTTCCTCGGTCATCAGCAAAACAGCCGCTGCCCCGTCATTGATGCCGGATGCGTTGCCTGCGGTGACGGTTCCCCCCTCACGCATGAATGCGGGGCGCAATTTCTGCATGCTTTCGATGGTCGCCCCATGACGGATATATTCGTCAGAATCGACGATGATGTCGCCTTTGCGAGTCGAGATCGTGAACGGCACGATTTCATCTGCAAAGCGTCCGGCTTTTTGCGCGGCCTCGGCTTTTTGTTGCGATGCCAGCGCGAATTCATCTTGCATCTCGCGGGAGATTTCCCATTGGGACGCCACGTTTTCGGCCGTTTGCCCCATGTGGTATCCGTTGAAAGCGTCCCAAAGACCGTCTTTGATCATCGAGTCGATCATTTTCATGTCGCCCATTTTGGTGCCAGCGCGAAGATGCGCGACATGGGGAGACATCGACATGTTTTCCTGACCGCCTGCGATAACAATGGAAGCGTCGCCCAGCATGATGTGCTGTGCTGCCAGCGCAACTGTGCGCAGACCCGAGCCGCAGACTTGGTTGATGCTCCAAGCGGCTGATTCAATGGGCAGCCCAGCGTTGATATGCGCTTGACGTGCCGGGTTCTGACCCTGTCCCGCTGTCAGGACTTGTCCCAGAATGGTTTCCGATACATCGGCTTTTTCGATGCCTGCGCGTTCAACCACGGCCTCAAGGACTGACTTTCCCAAGTCATGTGCGGGAACATTGGCGAAAGACCCGTTGAAGCTACCGACGGCAGTACGTGCCGCTGAAACAATGACGACATTGGTCATAATGTAATCCTCCTAAGAAGCAGCCATAGGGCCGCGCTTGAACCGCAGGATGGCGACTCAAGGCAGGAGGTCAAGTGCTAATCGTAAAGGAATGCGGTGTATTTTGAAATTTTATTGCTTTTTGGATTTGCAAGCGACCGCGACTCGGTCAGCCGTGCAGGCAAAGACCGAGATGCTTTGTCAAAAACAATCTTAGGTTTACACAGGGAAGTATCAAACTCTTTATGCACGCATCCGGCCAGCGGGTGGTGTTTTCCAAGGTGGCATAATTGTCGGCGCACCGAAATAGTAACCTTGCATGCAATCAATGCCCAAAGAGGTCAAAAATGCGGCATCATCACAGTTTTCAACGGCCTCTGCGACGGTGAACATTTCGAAATGCCGTGCAACAGACATCAGTGCTTCGGTCAGCACCTGATTGTCCGAGTTCTCGGAAATTCCTTTGATGAACTGGCCGTCAATTTTCAGGATGTCAAAGTAGAATTCCCGTAAATAGCGGAAAGAAGTATATCCCGCGCCGAAATCATCCAGAGCAAAGGCGACGCCTCTGGCCTGTAGATCTTGCATGAAGACCGTGACGAGTTCGGGCATCTGCATTGCCGAACTTTCGGTAATTTCCAGAATAAGCCGTTCTGCAATTGTTTCGTCAACCGCAAGGCCTTTATTTAGCGTTTTCATCCAGTTGGGATATCCGATTGACCGTGCGGACATGTTGACCGAAAGGCGCAGAGCCTCGTTTTCGCGCAGAGCCTGCAGCCCGGCCTCAAGGGCGAGACAATCGAGTTTACGCCCGAGCGATGTATCTTCGACGGTTTCGATGAAATCTTTTGCAGGTATCACTCGACCACGTTCGTCGAGAACGCGGATAAGCCCTTCGTAAAACGCAACCTGATCGGGACGGGAGGTTTGCACAACGGGCTGGAAGGCCAGAACGACATCATGGCGCTCGACAGCTCTTTCGACCATCGCAATCGTGTTCTTGTCGCGCTGCGCAATGGCGAAAGAGAGCGGGCTGTCCGAATTTTGTTCAGTATATAGATCGATATTCGAATCGCTTTGCATTGTGGCGCTCCGTCTCTGGGTGCTCCAAGACTGGCGTGTGAGGGCTAAGATTTTGTAAATAGGAATTTTCTCCTCGCTTTATGGTAAATGAAGCTTGAAGGCCGCAAGGTTTAGGCCTGTAAACCAAACTGTAACCGCGTTGCCTGTATGACTGGGTCAGATCCAGGCAAAGAGGCTTTTGTTTATGAACGCGCAAACCGGTTTCTCGACGACTCACGAAAGTGAGGCTCCGTTCGGTTTTGATGAGCTCTTCTATTCCCGTACGGACAAGCGCGGCGTCATTCAGGCTGGGAATGATGTGTTTCAGCGCGTCGCCGGTTTCTCGTGGGACAAGCTTATCAACGCCCCCCACAAGATCGTGCGGCATAAGGATGTCCCCAAGGGCGTTTTCTGCATTATGTGGGATTCGATCCAGAAGGGGAATCCGATTGGGGCCTATGTGAAGAATCGCTGCGAGAATGGCGATTACTATTGGGTTCTGGCTGTTATCCTCCCGATCGATGGCGGCTATCTCAGTGTGCGTTTGAAACCTTCCAGTGACGTGTTTCAGCGAATCAAGGAGATTTATCCGCAGCTGGTCGAACGCGAACAGCGCGAGGGGCTGACGGCGGAAGAGTCGGCCTCCTTGCTGCGCGAGGAAGCGGAATCTCAGGGGTTTTCCAGCTATACAAGTTTCATCGCCTATGCGCTTGGACAGGAACTGGCCAAGCGGGACGAGCGTCTGAAACGGGCGGCAGACCGGAGGACGCGCATTCTGGCAGAGATGAATCATGCGCTTGAACAGGCGACGGAGCAGCAGATGAAACTGCTGCGCAGCTTCGAAGCGTTGCAATCTGTGCCCAATAACATGCGCATTGTGGCGTCGCGGATGGAGCCTTCGGGCGGGCCGGTCTCGGCAATTTCTGAAAATTACAAAGCCAGCTCGCAAGTGATCTCCCAGCGTCTTGCCAGCTTTGTGGGCGGACATGACAATATGTGCGAGCGGCTATCGCGCGAGGTGGCGCGTGTTCTGTTCCTGATCGGTTGCAACCGCGTTATGTCGGAAATGGTTGTGAATATTGATAAAAGCGTGCCGGTGCCACAAATTGACTGGTTTGCGGAGAAAGAGCTTCTGCACGGGCTGGAAACGCAATGTACCGAGGATGCCCGCACGGCAATGTCACGAGCGGTCGGCTATGCCGCAGAGCTGAACCGTGCCAGCGCGGATATCCGGCGCCAGATGCTGGGCCTTGATACGATCCGCGTTCTGGGGAGGGTCGAATGTGGTCGGATGCGCGATGTTGGCGGGTTGTCGACCACGATTGACCAGCTTGATTCTTTCCATGCCGATATCAAAGAGCGGCTGGAAGCGATCATGCAACTTTCGGAAGTCATCGAGAACGCGATGTCGTCCTATATGCGTAGTTCCTGAGCGGGACCGGTCAGGCCGGATCTGAAATAACGGCGCGCAAAAGGGTTTGCGCGTCTGTTCCCGCCCAATCGGCTCCTCCGATCAAGCGGGCAATCTCTTGCCCCTCGCGATTGACGATAAGGGTCACGGGAAGTCCCAGAACGCCTAATGATCGGGCCGCATGTTGGGATTTATCGGTGAATTTGGGAAGGTTCTCCACGCCGATATCTGCAAAAAACCGGTCGATCTTTTCTGGCGGATTGCGGCCGCTGGCGATTGTCACCACCGCGAGATCTTTGCCGCCAATCGTTTTTTGTAATTTTTCCAATGCGGGCATCTCTTCCCGGCAGGGCACACACCACGTTGCCCAGAAATTCACCACAACGACTTTGCCCCTATAGTCCGAAAGGTGATGGGTTTTCCCGCCTTCGTCCTGAAATTCCAGTTCAGGCAGATCGATTGGCGCGTTATAGGTAACCAGCTTCTGCATCTCTCCGGTCTTGAGCGGATCAAGCTCTGCAGCCATCGCCGCATTTGCACCAAGCGCGAGGGCCGTATAAAGGACAAGGGACCGCAGCATTTTGCCTCCAGATGACAGGGCCGAAAGATGACCGAACAGACCAGCGAACCGAAATCCTCCAACGCAATGTGGGGCGGGCGTTTCGCCGCAGGTCCCGACGCGATCATGGAGGCGATCAATGCCTCGATCGGGTTTGACCAGCGTCTTGCCGCACAGGATATCCGGGGCAGCCGGGCCCATGCGGCGATGTTGGCCGCGCAGGGCATCATCACTGATAGCGATGCAAGTGCCATCAGGGAAGGTCTTCTCACCGTTTTGTCAGAGATCGAGGGTGGCAAATTCACCTTCTCGACCGCGCTGGAAGATATCCACATGAATGTCGAGGCGCGTCTGAAAGAGATCATCGGTGAGCCCGCAGGCCGTCTGCACACCGCGCGCTCGCGCAATGACCAAGTGGCCACCGACTTCCGTCTTTGGGTCCGTGATCAATGTGATGCGGCGATCAACGGCCTGCAGTCGCTGATCAAATCGCTGATCGGTCAGGCCGAGGCGGGCGCGGATTGGGTGATGCCGGGCTTTACCCATTTGCAGACCGCGCAGCCGGTCACCTGGGGCCACCACATGATGGCCTATGTCGAAATGTTCGCGCGCGATCTGGGCCGTTTCACCGATGCCCGCAAACGGATGAACGAATCGCCTCTGGGGGCGGCGGCTCTGGCGGGCACCGGTTTCAATATCGACCGCCACGCCACGGCGAAGGCGCTCGATTTCGACCGTCCGATGGCCAATAGCCTTGATGCCGTGTCCGACCGTGACTTTGCGCTGGAATTCCTTTCCGCTTCGTCGATCTGCGCTGTGCATATGAGCCGTCTGGCCGAAGAGCTGGTGATCTGGTCCTCCGCGCAATTCCGTTTTGTGGCGATGTCGGACAAATGGTCGACCGGTTCCTCGATCATGCCGCAGAAGCGCAACCCCGATGCGGCCGAACTGATCCGCGCCAAAATCGGCCGTATTCTGGGTGCGACGGTTGCGCTGTTTACCGTGATGAAGGGCCTGCCGCTGGCCTATTCCAAGGATATGCAGGAAGATAAGGAACAGGTCTTTGACGCCGCCGACAACCTGATGCTGGCGCTGGCGGCGATGTCGGGCATGATTGCCGATCTGACCGTGAACACCGAAAAGCTGGAGGCGGCGGCCTCCAGCGGTTTCTCCACCGCGACCGATCTGGCCGATTGGCTGGTGCGCGAGGCGGGGCTGCCCTTCCGTGACGCGCATCATGTCACCGGCACGCTGGTTGCGATGGCCGAGGATAAGGGCTGTGACCTGCCCGATCTGACGCTGGCGGATATGCAATCGGTCAATGCGGCCATCACGGATGAAATCTTCACGGTGCTGGGGGTGCATAACTCGGTCGCGTCGCGCATGTCCTATGGTGGCACCGCGCCCGCGCAGGTCCGCGCCCAGATCGCGCGCTGGAAAGAGGCGCAGGCATGAAGGCCGCGCTTGTCCTAGCGCTTCTGGCACTGGCGGCCTGCGGGGTCGAAGGCCCGCCGGTGCCCCCGTCAGAAGCGGCCCAACAGACCCCGTAATGCTTGAGGCCGCCGGTTCTGGCGGCCCCGTCACATCATATCCGGAAGACTTTCATGGATCATTTCACGTATAAAAACGGTGCGTTGCATGCCGAGGATGTGCCCGTATCAGAGATCGCCAAATCGGTTGGCACGCCGGTCTATATCTATTCGGCTGCCACGCTGGAACGTCACTTCAAACTGTTCCAGGAGGCCCTTGGCTGGACCGACCATCTGATCTGTTTCGCGATCAAATCGAACAGCAATCTGGCGGTGCTGAAGCTGCTGGGCGATCTGGGGGCGGGCATGGATGTGGTTTCGGGCGGCGAGTATCGCCGCGCCAAGGCTGCGGGCGTTCCGGGCGAGCGGATCGTCTTTTCCGGCGTCGGCAAGACCCGCGAAGAGATCGCTCTGGTGCTTGATGGTGGCATCCGTCAGTTCAACGTGGAATCCGAGCCCGAGCTTCTGGCCATTTCGGAAATCGCGGCAGCCAAGGGGCTGAAGGCGCCGATCGCGCTGCGCGTGAACCCCGATGTGGATGCCAAAACCCATGAGAAGATCGCTACCGGAAAATCCGAGAATAAATTCGGGATTCCAATCGCTAAGGCGCAGGCCGTCTATGCGATGGCCGCCACGCTGCCGGGGATCGAAGTCATGGGCATCGACGTTCATATCGGCTCGCAGCTGACCGATCTTGAGCCCTTTGAAGCCGCCTTCAACAAGGTGGCCGAACTGACCCGCGCCCTGCGCGCCGATGGCCATGATATCCGCCGCCTCGATCTGGGCGGTGGTCTGGGCATCCCCTATCAGCGCGACAATAACGCGCCGCCGCTGCCGATTGAATATGGCGAAGTGATCCGCCGCGCCGTGGGGGATCTGGGCTGCGAGATCGAGATCGAGCCGGGCCGTCTGATTTCCGGCAATGCCGGTATTCTGGTCTCGGAGGTCATCTATCTGAAGGAAGGCGAGGGCCGGAACTTCCTGATTCTCGACGCGGCGATGAATGATCTGGTGCGCCCCTCGATGTATGGTGCCCATCACGACATCATTCCGGTGGTCGAGGCACAGGCCGGTGTCGAGCAAGCGCCTTTTGATGTGGTGGGGCCCGTTTGCGAGACCGGTGACACTTTTGCCAAAGCCCGCAATCTTCCGCCTGTAGGGGCTGGAGATCTGGTGGCATTCCGCTCGGCAGGGGCCTATGGTGCTGTTATGGCATCCGAATATAACTCGCGCCCGCTGATCCCAGAGGTTCTGGTGCGTGGTGATCACTTCGCTGTCATCCGTCAAAGACCAAGCTTTGAGGAAATGCTGTCTCGCGATAGCATTCCCGAGTGGCTCTAAACGCGCCCCTGTTCCGGGCGTGCTCTACATGCCCGGAAAGGACCGATGACCCTGCGCAAGCCTGATCCCGCCCGGACATATGCCGACCCCGCTTTGCGTCGGGTGGCCCGTAAAATTGCGCAGACCCGTCTGGGGCTGGTGGTTGAACGTGGTCTGCGGGCGTTCTGGCCTGCGCTTTCGCTCTGCGCGGTCGGTATGGCGGTCCTTGTCTTCGGGATCTTGACGCTGCCGGCATGGATTGGCTGGGCTGGCCTCGGGCTTTGGGGGCTTGCCCTGACAGCCAGCCTGATTGCGGGCTGGCGCGTTTTCCGCTGGCCCAGCCATGCTGAGGCCGTGGCGCGTGTGGATGAGACCTTGCCGGGGCGTCCGTTAACCGCCTTGGCCGATGATATGGCGCTTGGGGGCAGTGATCCCGCAAGCCGGGCTTTGTGGCAGGCGCATATTGCCCGCATGACAGAGCGCGCGAAAACCGCCCGAGCGGTGCGCCCCAATCCCGATCTGGCCCCGCGTGATCCCTATGCGCTGCGTTTGACGGCGATCCTGCTGCTGGTCAGCGCGCTGGTGTTCGGGGCACCCTCCCGCATGTTTGAAAACGGTGCCTTGCCCGGAGGGACCGCGCCCGCGCTGGCGGCAATGGGCCCCAGTTGGGAAGGCTGGGCCGAGCCGCCGCGTTATACCGGACAACCGGGGCTCTATCTCAACTCTCTCAAGACCGATACGCTGACCCTGCCCGAGGGCACCCGTTTTTCTTTCCGGTTCTATGGGGATTCCCGCAAGATCGGGTTTCGCGAAAGCGTGTCCAGTCCGGCCGTCGCGCCGCAAGATACAAGCGGCACCGATGTATCGCGCCGCGATTTCGAGGCGGTGCAAAGTGGCATCGTCGAGATTTCTGGCATGGCAGGCCGCAAGTTCGATATCCGGATTTCGCCGGATGATGCCCCTGAAATCCGTCTGACGGGGGCGGTCGAGCGGCGTGCCGATGGAAAGATGGTGCTGCCGTTCCACGCCTCGGATGATTATGCCGTGACCTCCGGTCAGGCGAGGATCCAGTTGGATCTGGCGGCGATTCCGCGCAAATTCGGCCTGAAGGTCGATCCCGAGCCGCGCGAGGCGCTGATCTATGATCTGCCGATGCCTTACACCGGTTCACGCAAGGCATTTGACGGGTCTTTGGTTGAAGATGCCGAAAAGCATGCATGGGCCAATCTGCCGGTCAAGCTGGAGCTGGAGGTGACCGACGGGCGCGGCCAGACCGGATCTTCGGGCTGGCAGGCGATTGTTTTGCCCGGACGGCGGTTCTTTGATCCTCTGGCGTCGGCATTTGTCGAGATGCGTCAGGATCTGTTGTGGAACCGTGGGAATGCGGCCTATGTTTCCGATATTCTGAAAGCTCTGAACAATCGTGCGCCCGACCTGATCAGATCTGCCGAGGTGCGCGTGTTGCTGCGCGGCGTGATCGGGCGGCTGGATCAGGGGCTTGATACGCCGCAGGCGCGCGACGCGATGGCTGACATGCTGTGGAATATGGCCGAGCTGGTCGAGGATGGCGGTCTGTCGAACGCGTTGGAGCGCATGCAGCGGGCGCAGGAGCGCCTGTCCGAGGCCATGCGGAATGGCGCGTCGCAGGACGAAATCGACAAGCTGATGCAAGAGCTTAAAGACGCGACGGATGATTATATCCGTATGCTGGCAGAACGCGACCAGACGCAGGGCGATCCGACGCAGAATCAGGATCAGCAGAGCCAGCAGATTACCGGCGACCAGTTGCAACAGATGATGGACGAGATTCAGCGTCTTATGAAAGAGGGCCGTATGGCCGAGGCGCAAGAGCTGCTGGAGCAGTTCAATCGTATGATGCAGAATATGAAAGTCACGCAGGGCGACGGGCAGGGGCAAGGTGGTCGTCAGATGCAGAACTTGCGTGACACTTTGCGCGAACAGCAGGAGCTCTCCGATGATGCGTTCCGCAATCTGCAAAACGGTCAGCAGGGGCAAGAAGGCCGGAGTGGTCAGGACAGTCAGAACGGTCAGAATAATCAGAACGGTCAGGCGCAGGATGCGCCGCCGCCATCCGGATCAGGGCAGAGCCTTTCGGACCGTCAGCGCGCCCTGCGTCAGGAACTGGATCGCCAGAAGGGACTGCTGCCCAATCTCGGGTCCGCCGAAAGTGACCGTGCCCGCCAGCGACTTGATGATGCGGGCGAGGCGATGGGCCGCGCCGAGGATGCGCTGCGCAAAGGGGATAACGGACGGGCGCTGGACAATCAGGCCGAGGCCATCCAGTCGCTGCGCGAAGGTATGCAGGCGCTGAACAATGCGCAAAACGGCGAAGAGCAGCGTCAGGCGGGCCAGCAACAACAGGGCCAGCAAGGCCAGATGCGCGACGGGGAGGGCGGTCAGGGTGGCCAGCGGGCGATGCCCCGCGATCCGCTCGGGCGCTCGGCCGGAGATGGCAACCGTGTCGGAACCGAAGAGAACATGCTTCAGGGCGAAAACCCCTATGGCCGCGCCCGCGATCTGCTGGACGAGATCCGGCGTCGTCAGGCCGAGCGGGACCGCAGCGCGCAGGAGCGCGATTATCTGGACCGTCTGCTGGACAGGTTCTGAACGGAGGCGGTTTCACAGGGGCGCTGCGTGCGGACCTGTGTCGCGGAAGCGCGGCGTCAAGCGGTGCCGCCGAGCCAGATGATCAGCTTTTCAAGCTGGTCATCCAGCGCCAGACGGGCTTGGTCGACCTTGGTCACATAGGCCTGCAAAGGGCGTTGCGCGGCAGGAACCGCGGCTGCAATCTGTGACGCCCCGAGATAGATGGCCAGCAGGATGGCCGCCAGCCCGACAACCAGAGAAAAGCCCAGACGGAAGCTGCTGCGCCGACGCGCCAGAGTTTGTGGTGCATCATAGGCCGCAGCATGGCGCCCGCGGTCCGAGGAGGCGCGCAGGGTCGAATTGATTTCCTCGATATCCGGCAGCTGGTCGCGGCGGCTGATCTGATGGATCGGGTCAGAGGCGGGGTCCGGCTCCACATGCACCAACTCGACGGCCTCCACGTGCGGCGCCTCTTCCGCAACGGGGGCGGGCTGGGATTCTGGCTGTGGCTCGGGCTTGGATACGGGCGCGGCACCCTGCGCAGGGGGGAGGTCGCTTGTATAGCTGATCGAGACATGCGCCTGCGCATCCGGTTCCGGCAGGCTATCCTCGGGCGCGTCGCTGAACTGGTCTGCCTCGGGAAGCACCGCGCCGATATGGTAATCCGGATCGTCTTCCTCGAAGCCGTCATCGGGCTGCGGCGGGGCATAGGCCGCAAGGACCGGTGCCTCCTCGCTCGGCAGGGCTGCCTCGGTGATATCGGCATCGGTGATACCGGCATCGGGCAGCGCCACTTCCGCGACCTCGGAGGTGGCCGGTGCGCTTTGCTCGTTTTGCCTGAGAAGCGCCAGCTTGGCCTGAACACGGCTGGCTGCTGCCTGAGCGACGGGTTCCAGATTCATCTCTTCCTGCGTCTGAAGCAGGCTCCCCTCGGCGCGGCGGGCCTGCGCCTCGCGCTCCGCCTCTTCACGCAAGATCGCCAGCAGCCCGTCATCCAGCTTGCGCCGTGGCATCATGCCGGGTTGGGGCGCCGGACGCAGATCCTCTGCCTCGTCTTCCTGGGGGGGCTCTTCCTCGCGGGGCTTGTCTGGCGATGCCTCGCCAGATGCCGTTTTTTCCGGGATCTCTGAAGATTCAGAATTGTCAGATATCTCGTCCGCAGCCGCATCAGCGACGGCGCTTCCCTCCGTTTCAAGCGGTTCTTTGTCGCTTTCCAGCGCCCTGGCAATATCTGCCGCGATCGCGTCATCATGCAGGTCCTGTGCCCGATCGGCATCGGCCAGTGACGTGATCGCATGACCGGGCTTCCATGCAGACGGGGCGATCTCTTCGGCAGGTTCATCGCGGGGGTCTGTCACCGCATCGGGCAGCGCCTGCATCCGCGCCGAGGGCTGGAACCACATCGTCCCGCAATTGGCACATTGCACATCGCGCCCCGCATCGGGGATCACCGAGTCATTGACTTCGTACTGGGCTGCGCATTTGGGGCAGGTCAGTCGCATTAAGGATATGCCTCGGTTACTTAACTTATGGGCCCAATGCGTCCGGATAGGACGCCATCGCCAATCTGGCAATTCATTTTACGATGTTGTAGCAAGCAGCCAATCATTATCCAAGTAGTAGCGTCGTTGCGGTGAAAAATGGCGATGCAAGGGGGCCTTTGGTGATCGAACTAGAAAATGTCGCGATTGGCTATAACGGGGTCGAGCTTCTGTCCGAAGTCTCGCTCAAACTGGTCCCCGGATCGTTCCATTTTCTGACGGGTCCTTCGGGGGCGGGGAAGACCTCGTTTCTCAAGCTCTGCTATGCCGAGCTTCTGCCGGTGGCGGGCCATGTCAGCCTGATGGGGCAAGATATCCGTACGATGACCCGCGATGACCGCGCCCTGATGCGGCAGCGGATTGGTGTGGTGCATCAGGATTGCCAGTTTCTGGACCATCTGCCGGTGATCGAGAATGTCGCGCTGCCGCTGACCGTTTCGGGGCGTCCTGCGCATCCGCAGGAATTGGGCGAGCTGCTGTCTTGGGTCGGGCTGCGCGGTCAGGCGAATGCCCTGCCGCCGCAGCTTTCGGGGGGCGAACGCCAGCGCGCGGCTTTGGCCCGCGCCGTGATGATGAGCCCCGATGTCATTCTGGCCGACGAGCCGACGGGAAATCTTGACTGGGAGATGTCGCTGCGTCTGCTGGGGCTTCTGGTCGAGCTGAACCGGATGGGCAAGACGGTGGTGATTGCCACCCACGATCTGAACCTGATCCGGCAGGCCAAGGCGCAGGTGCAGGCGCGGGTGCTGCGCATTTCCGGACGGCGGTTGCAACTGGCGGGAGCGGACCTGTGATTTCCCTGAACTTTCTCAAGATCGAACAAGGCACTGCGGCGCGGGTCGTGCCGCCCACGGGCTTTACCGCGCGGCTGACACTGATCACGGCCGCAGCAATGGCCTTTCTGGCGGTCTTTGCGCTGGCGCTTTCGTTGGCGACCAACCGTTTGGCACATCGCTGGGCCGATGCGTTGGCGCGCACCGCTACCGTTCGGATTTCGGCCCCCGAGGACCAGATGCAGACGCAGGTGGATGCGGTGCTGAAGGTGCTGGGCGAGACGCCCGGAATCTCGGAATATAAGGCGCTGGACGATACGCAGATGCTGGCCCTTCTCAAGCCGTGGTTCGGTGCTGACCTGCCGGTGGATACGCTGCCCTTGCCGCGTCTGGTAGAGATTACCGAGAACGGGCAGGGGATTGATGTCGAGGGGCTGCGGCTCCGGCTTCAGGCCGAGGCTCCCGGTGCGGTGCTGGACGACCATACCCGCTGGCGCAGGCCGCTGGTGCAGGCGGCTGGCCGGTTGCGCATGCTGGGGCTTGTCTCACTGGTTCTGATCGGCGGGGCGATGGCGGGGATGATCACGCTGGCCGCTCAGGCGGCGCTTGCCGCCAACGGACAGGTGATCCGCACCCTGCGTCTGGTGGGCGCGCGTGACCAGTTCATCGCCAGCGCCTTTGTGCGCCGTTTTACCGCGCGGGGACTTGCGGGCGCGATGATCGGCACGCTTCTGGGGATGGCGGCTGTGGCGCTTCTGCCCGATGCGAGTCCGGCGGGGGCGTTCCTGACAGGGCTCGGGTTTAGCGGGGCGGGCTGGCTCTGGCCGCTCCTTATTCCGGTTCTGGCGGCGCTTGTGGCCTTCGGCGCAACGCAATTCGCCGCCATGCGCATGCTGAAAGGGATCCGCTGATGCAATATCTCCGCTCGCTCGTCTTCATCGTGCTGATGTATCTCGTGATGGCCGTAATGGCGATCTGCCTGTTCCCCGTTGCCCTGATCGGCGGGCGCGGCGTGGCCATCGTGATCTGCCGCAGCTTCTGTCATTGGGTGCGCTTTTCGGCGCGCTGGATTGTCGGATTGCGGACCGAAGTGCGCGGCACCGTTCCGGAAGGGGATGTGCTCGTTTGTGCCAAGCACCAGAGTTTCATGGATATCCTGATGATCTATTCGGTCCTGCCCAAGGGCAAGTTCATCATGAAACGCGAACTGGTCTGGACCCCCTTCGTGGGCTGGTATGCGTGGCTGATCGGCTGCATTCCGGTTAACCGTGGCAAGGGCGGGGCTGCGGTGAAAGCCATGCTGAAAGCCGCCAAGAAAGGGCAGGAAAAGGGCGGCCAACTGGTGATCTTCCCGCAAGGCACCCGTGTCGCTCCGGGGGCGCAGAAGCCCTATAAGGTGGGGGCGGGGGCGCTGTATTCCACGCTGAAAACGCCCGCTGTTCCGGTGGCGGTGAATGTGGGGCTGTTCTGGCCCAAACATGCGATCCTGCGCAAGCCGGGGCTGGCTGTGGTGGAGTTTCTGCCGCCGATCGCTCCGGGGTTGAAGGTCGATGCCTTCATGGCCGAGATCGAGACCCAGATCGAGACCCGGTCCAACATGCTGATGGCCGAAGCCGGTATGCCGATTGTGGCCGAGCTGACGCCGAAGGGCTGAGGGCTAGAACATATAGCCCAGCAGGTCGATCATGCCGGGGGGCCATTTCCGCGTCCCCAGCGGCTTGACCAGCAGCACGTCGCTCATCTCGCCCTCGATCACCGCATGGCTTCTTAATTCGTCAATCGCCAGCCAGCGCATCGGTGCAGCGGGAAGCGGACGATAGCCCCATGCGCGATAGATCTCGGGGCTGTCCGAAAACAGGATCGCAAATTCGCGGTCCTGCCCCAAAGCTTCCGCGGCCTGCACCAAAGCCCGCCCGATCCCCTGTCTGCGGGCTTTGGGGGTGACGCAAAGATCGATCAGCCCGATGATCCGGTAGGGAGTGCCCTCGATGGAGATCACGCGCCGGTCAATGCCGATCTGCCCCACCAGCGTCGGGCCCTGAAAGGCCAGCACGCGCTGATGCGGCTCTTGCTTGAAAAAGCTGCGCTCTTCGAAAAAGCCGGGAAAAGCCTCGTTGAGCAGGCCGGTCAGGGCAGCATCATCGTCTTCGGCAGAGGCCGTGCGGAGAGTGATCTTGTTTGGGTCGATACGCATGGCGCCACTGTAAGGAACGGCTGGCAAAGCAAAACCCCCGCCATTGGTGATGACGGGGGAGAATTTCGGAATGTCGGCGGCTTTATGCCGCAAGCCCTTTCGAGCCCATATCCAGAAACTTCTTGCGGCGCGATTTCACAAGCGCGACCCCGTCGCGGCCCGCCAGTTCTTTCAGCATGGCACCGATTTCCGTGCGCACGGCCTCGAAAGTTGCGGTGCGGTCGCGTTGGGCCCCGCCCAGCGGCTCCTTGATGATCCGGTCGATCACCTCGAGCTTCTTGAGATCCTGCGCGGTCAGGCGCAGCGCTTCCGCCGCCTCGCGCATTTTCTCGGCATCCTTCCACAGGATCGAGGCGCAGCCTTCCGGCGAGATGACCGAGTAGATCGAATGTTCCAGCATCGCCACGCGGTCGCCTGCGGCAAAGCCTACGGCCCCGCCAGACCCCCCTTCACCAATGACAAGCGCAATCAGCGGCACCTTGATATTGAGGCAGGTCTGGGTCGAGCGGGCAATCGCTTCGGACTGGCCGCGCTCTTCCGCGCCCTTGCCGGGATAGGCACCGGGCGTGTCGATCAGGGTGATGACCGGCAGGCCGAATTTATCGGCCATTTCCATCAGGCGGATCGCCTTGCGATAGCCTTCGGGGCGGGCCATGCCGAAATTGCGGGCAATCCGCGAGGCGGTGTCATGGCCCTTTTCATGGCCGATCACCACGACCGGCTGGTCGTCGAAGCGCGCAAGGCCGCCCATAACCGCGTGGTCATCGGCAAAATTGCGATCGCCAGCCAGCGGCGTGAACTCGGTGAAGAGCGCCTCGATGTAATCTTTGCAATGCGGACGCTCGGGATGGCGCGCGACCTGACATTTGCGCCAGGGCGAAAGATCCTTGTACAGATCCTTCAGCATCTGCGCGGCTTTCTTGTCCAGCGCAGCGGCTTCTTTCTCCACATCCATCTCTTCGTTTGCCCGTGCCAAGGCGCGAAGCTCTTCGGCCTTGCCCTCGATCTCGGCAAGAGGCTTTTCGAATTCGAGATAGCTGATCATCGTGACCCTCCGGTTGGCTCGATGGCGCCTATATGACCTCGCGCGCATGGAAATGCAACGGTAGGGCTGTGAGCTTGCGAAAGCTGTGCTACATCAGGGGCGAGGAAAGAGGAGAGCAGTATGATCGGAGAGGTGACCATCCGCACTCTGGCGGGTGTCCGTCTGGCGGGCCTGGCCCATCGCGGGGATTATCAGAACCTGACCGAAGCCTTTGCCCGCTTGGTGCATATGTTCGAGGACGGGCTCCTATGGGGGCATGTGGAAGGGGCCGCCGCCGTGGGCTATGACAATCCGCGGATAACGCCTGTGGAAAAACTGCGTTCGGATGCCTGTTTCATTGTGTCGGAGACCTGCCCGATTGTGCCGCCGATGAAAGAAATCCGTTACCCCGAAGGCCGTTACGCCGTTCTGGAGGTGGTCGGGCCCTATCGGCAACTGGCGCAGGCCTATGCCAAACTCAGCGACGAATGGTATCCCGCCTCGGGCGAGGAGCATCGCGGGCTGGTGGCCTATGAGGTCTATCTCAACAATCCCGAGGAAGTGCCGGAGCGGGAGCTGCGGACGGAAATCCGGCTCCCGCTGGCGTGATTAGACGCCGATCATCTCTGCCTGACGCACGATGACTTCGGCCTGACGCATCGAGGCGATATCCACAAGGCGGCCCTTATAGACAGCGGCGCCTGCGCCCTCGGATTTGGCCTGCTCCATCGCGGCGAGGATCTCGCGCGCTTCGGTGACGGCGGCCTCCGAGGGGGTGAAGACCTCATTGGCGAGCGCGATCTGCTTGGGGTGAATCGCCCATTTGCCAACCATGCCCAGCGTAGCCGACCGCAGCGCCTGTGCGCGGAAGCCGTCATCATCCGAGAAGTCGCCAAACGGCCCGTCCACCGGCAACAGCCCATGCGTGCGGCAGGCTGCCACAATCGCCGTTTGCGCCCAGTGCCACGGGTCGGACCAGTATTTGGCGCCTTCATGCAGCATATAGTAGTTTTCCTGCGTGCCGCCGATGCCGGTGGTCGCCATCCCCATCGAGGCCGCGAAATCGGCGGCACCAAGGCTCATCGCCTGCAGGCGGGGCGAGCTGGCCGCGATTTCTTCCACATGGGCGATGCCCGCCGCAGATTCGATGATCACCTCAAGGCTGACCTTCTTTGTGCGGCCCTTGGCGGTCTCGATCGCGGTGATCAGCGCGTCAACGGCATAGACATCCGCCGCACAGCCGACCTTGGGGATCATGATCTGGTCGATGCGCTCCGAGCCTTCCTCCAGCAGCTCGACCACATCGCGGTACCAATAGGGCGTATCCAGCGCGTTGATCCGCACCGAAAGGTATTTATTGCCCCAGTCGATCTCATGGCTGGCGGCAATGATGTTTTTGCGGGCAACCGCCTTATCATTGGGCGCGACGCTGTCTTCGAGGTCCAAATTGATGACATCTGCCGCCGAGGCTGCCATCTTGGGAAAAAGCTTCGTGTTCGAGCCGGGTCCAAACAGCTGGCAGCGGTTCGGGCGGGCAGGCGGGGTAGGCTGGATGCGGAAACTCATCGTTCCTCCGGTAATGATGTTTCTATCCTGATGCTTGAGTTGATATATTGTTGCGCGTGCGTTTTCAATCACTTTCTGCAATGCAGAATGAACGAGTCGTTTATGCGGCAGAGGATTGCTTGAATCTGTAAAATTTCAGATCAATCTCCGACTCTTTTTCAACATGACGCAAATAAAATCGGCCAAATTGCCTTTTGTTGAAATATATTTCAGAATTATCTTTCAAAAATGCTCCAAATACCAAGGAAATTTCTGCGCAAAGGTCATAGCCTATGTCCAACAACCCATTTGGAGGCCTAAACGATGGCGCTTATCGAAACCCCGTATCTTCTGTTCCTTGGTGACGCGCCGGACGCTCTGGCCGCGAAAGTGGCGCAGGGCATCAAGGACTGGCGTCCCGAGTTTGCCGTGGGTCAGTTCCGCATGGCGGGCTGCAATGCCGATATGGGTCTGGCCGATATGACGCTGGAAGAGGCCGTGGACGCGGGCTGCAAAACGCTGGTGATCGGCGTGGCCAACCGTGGCGGTGTGATCTCGGCGGCGTGGAAAGAGGTTCTGGTCAAGGCGCTGGAAGCCGGTCTGGACATCGCATCGGGCCTGCATAACCTGCTGCGCGACGAGGCCGAACTGGTGGCCGCTGCCGAGAAAAACGGCCGTCAACTGCATGACGTGCGTATTCCTTCGGTGAAATATCCGATCGCCAATGGGGTGAAGCGTAAGGGCAAGCGTATGCTGGCCGTGGGCACCGATTGCTCGGTCGGCAAGATGTATACCGCGCTTTGTGTGGAAAAAGAGATGCGCGAGCGTGGCATGAAGGCCAGCTTCCGGGCAACCGGCCAGACCGGTATCCTGATCACCGGCGACGGTGTGCCGCTGGATGCCGTGATTGCCGACTTCATGGCCGGTTCGGTCGAATATCTGACCCCCGATAATGACGAGGATCACTGGGATCTGATCGAGGGCCAAGGCTCGCTGTTCCACGTGTCCTATTCGGGCGTGACCATGGCGCTGATCCACGGCGGCCAACCCGACGCGCTGGTGATCTGCCACGAGCCGACCCGTGACCATATGCGCGGCCTGCCGGGCTATAAGCTGCCCTCGCTGCAAGCCGTGCGTGATCTGGCGCTGCAACTGGCACAGGTTGCCAATCCGGCCTGTAAGGTTGTGGGTATCTCGATCAATACCAAGGGCATGCCCGAAGCCGAAGCCAAAGCCTATCTGGCCAAGGTCGAAGCCGAAATGGGTCTGCCCGCAACCGACCCCTTCCGCTTTGGTGCGGGCCCGCTGGTCGATGCGCTGGAAGCGCTTGACGCCGTCGCCGCCGAGTAAGCCCATGACCCGCCGGAACCAGTTTCCGGCGGGTTTTTACTGACACTCTTGGAAAAAGCCTTAGCTTGCGGGTCAAATGGCCTGTGACAGGCCCTGCCAGAGTGAGGAAGAGATCATGATCAAAGTTACCCCCGACAGTTTCAAACTCGCCGAGGCTTTCACCATCTCGCGCGGCTCGCGGACCCAATCCGATGTGCTGACCGTTCGGATCACCCGCGACGGTGTGACCGGCTGGGGCGAATGCCTGCCCTATAAACGCTATGCCGAGACTCTGGAAAGTGTGACGGCGCAGATCAATTCGCTGCCCGAGGGCATCACCCGTATGGAGCTGCAAGAGGCGCTGCCCGCCGGTGCGGCCCGTAACGCGGTGGATTGCGCCTTGTGGGATCTCGAGGCCAAGAAGGCGGGCAAGCGCGTCTGGGAGATGGCGGGGCTTTCCGCACCCAAGCCGGAAGTGACCGCCTATACGCTCTCGCTCGATACGGTCGAGAAAATGCGCGAGAAAGCCGCCAAGAACGCCCATCGCCCCGTGCTGAAGATCAAGCTGGGCACGCCCGATGATATCCCGCGGCTTGAGGCCGTGCGCGAAGGGGCCCCCAAGGCCAAGATCATCCTTGATGCCAATGAGGGCTGGGAGATGGAGACCTTCCTCGATATCCAGAAGCACCTCCTGCGCCTGAATATCGCGATGGTTGAACAGCCGCTGCCTGCCGCCGCCGATGAGGGCCTGATGGGGGTCGAACGTCTGGTGCCGATCTGTGCCGATGAAGCCTGTCATGACCGCGCTTCGATGGCGCATCTGAAGGGCAAATACGACATGATCAACATCAAGCTCGACAAGACCGGCGGCCTGACCGAGGCGCTCAGCCTGCGCGATGTGGCGCTGTCGGAAGGCTATAAGGTGATGGTCGGCTGTATGCTGGGGTCGTCTTTGGGGATGGCGCCCGCGACCTTGGTGGCGCAAGGTGCCGCTATTGTCGATCTTGACGCCCCGCTGCTTCTGGCAGAAGACCGTGAGCAGCCGCTCTATTACGAAGATGGCAAAGTTTATCCGCCCGAAGCAGTGCTTTGGGGTTGAGGGAAGAAGGAGTAAGGCCGATGAGCCGTATCGTTTATCTCAACGGTGACTATATCCCCGAAGAAGAAGCCAAAGTGTCGATTTTCGACCGCGGCTTCGTTATGGGCGATGCAGTTTATGAAGTGACGGCCGTGATCGGCGGCAAGCTGTGGGACTTCGAGGGCCATGTGAAGCGCCTCGCCCGCTCGCTGAACGAGCTGGAGATGCAGAACCCGCTGACCCGCGACGAGCTTCTGGAGATCCACCGCGAGCTGATCAAGCGCAACCCCGATTTCATCGATGGCGGCATCTACCTGCAGATCTCGCGCGGGAATGCCGGCGACCGTGATTTCGCCTTCCCGCCCGCCGATGTGAAGCCGACCGTGGTGCTTTATACCCAAGCCAAGAACGGCCTGCTGGATGACCCCAAAGCCAAGAAAGGCATCAAGGTTATCTCGATCCCCGATCTGCGCTGGCACCGCCGCGATATCAAGACCGTGCAGCTTCTCTACCCGTCGCTGGCCAAAATGGCGGCCAAGAAAGCGCATGTGGATGATGCATGGTTTGTCGAGGATGGTTTCGTGACCGAAGGCTCGTCGAATAACGTCTATATCGTGAAGGACGGGAAGATCATCACCCGCGCGCTGTCGAATGACATCCTGCACGGGATCACCCGCGCGGCGCTGCTGA